>NZ_JBZFUJ010000019.1:0-26736 GCF_058314475.1 Streptococcus sp. ELY_90 | reverse complement strand
GGAAGGCCTTTTTATTTTGGTCAAATTCAAGTAAATGCCTTAGTTATTGTCACCTCAGGACATACTTTCTGGAGAATTTTAAAAAAAGACAAACCTCCAAAAAGAAGTTTGTCTTCAGTCTGAAACCGGAATAAAAATATTCCGGTTTTTTTGTTATAGACAGCTGAATTTTATGAACAAGGTGTTTTCTGAGAGAATGAAAGAGAGAGTGAGTAAAAGCAGAAAATCCTTCTTGCTAATAACACTAATTATTAGTAAAATAAAAAGACATACTTGGCACAGAAAGGGAGTTGTATGGGTGAGTTAGATAAAAATCCTGCAGTCAAGGCCATGGTTGTTTTTCGAAAGGCGATGCGGACAATTGATGCCCAAGTTGCTCCGAGTTATAAAGATAACGGCCTGACACCGACACAGTTTGCAGTTTTGGATGTTTTGTATGCCAAAGGAGAAATGACAATCAGCCGCTTGATTTCTTCTATACTGGCAACGTCCGGCAATATGACGGTCGTTATCAAAAATATGGAACGCAATGGCTGGATTTACCGTAAGCCTGATCCAAAGGACAGGCGCGCGTGGGTTGTTGGCCTGACTGAGGATGGCAGGCAGCTGATTCAGAAGGCTCTGCCTGAACATATTGCTCTGGTAGAAAGATCCTTTTCGGTCATGAGCCAGGAGGAACAGTTGATTTTAATTGATCTGCTGAAAAAATTTAAAAATCTCTAAGAAAAGCAGCCGCTATGAAGCGGATAATTGTTCTTCATTACTACTATTTAGTGATAAATTGAGCTTTATAGAAATTCTGTGTCAAAGAAAATTCTATTCATTGTCGCTTCGTGTAAACTGCCCTTAGCAAAGAATACAGAAACAGTGCTGAAAGCAGTGTCTTGAAAGGCTTTGTAAAGTTTGTGAAATAAATAATTAAGAACACAGAAAAACCATTGTTTTAGGCGTAGAAAGCGGTTAAAATTCTTGCAGTTTGTGAAATTTTAGTCTATGATAGAAGAGTAAGAAAGAAATTTGGAGGTTATTATGGTGACTTTGTCTAAAGAGCAATATTTGGATATGTTTCTAAAAATGCAGCGCATCCGCGATGTTGATATGAAACTTAATAAACTTGTACGCCGCGGTTTTGTCCAAGGGATGACTCACTTTTCAGTCGGAGAAGAGGCTGCTTCGGTCGGCGCTATTGCCGATCTGACAGATCAGGATATTATCTTTTCCAATCACCGCGGACATGGTCAGACGATTGCCAAAGGAATTGATATTCCTTCGCTTTTTGCAGAGCTGGCCGGCAAGGCAACAGGCTCTTCTAAAGGCCGCGGAGGTTCAATGCACTTAGCCAACCTTGAAAAAGGCAACTACGGAACTAATGGGATTGTCGGCGGCGGCTATGCTTTGGCAGTCGGTGCAGCCTTGACCCAGCAGTATGAAGAAACAGGCAATATCGTGATTGCCTTTTCAGGTGATTCTGCAACCAATGAAGGTTCCTTTCATGAATCTGTCAATCTGGCTTCAGTCTGGAATCTGCCGGTGATTTTCTTTATCATCAATAACCGTTACGGAATCTCAACTGATATTAATTATTCCACTAAGATTCCCCACCTTTACCTGCGTGCAGATGCTTATGGTATTCCGGGCTATTATGTTGAAGACGGAAACGACGTTATTGCTGTTTATGAAAAGATGCACGAAGTAATCGATTATGTTCGGGCAGGAAACGGTCCGGCTATCGTTGAAGTTGAGTCTTACCGCTGGTTCGGGCACTCGACAGCTGATGCCGGTGCTTACCGTACCAAAGAAGAAGTGGACGCTTGGAAGGCTAAGGATCCTCTGAAAAAATACCGTACTTATCTGACAGACAATAAAATTGCTACCGATGAAGAGCTCGATGCCATTGAGGCAGAGGTCGCTGAAGAAATTGAAGAAGCTGTTAAGTTTGCCCAAGACAGCCCGGATCCGGATCTTTCAGTTGCTTTTGAAGATGTCTGGGTAGATTAAGCGATCTTGTCAAAAACAGTCTGAGAACTGTAGCAGTTGATAGGCAGGGCAGTGTTTTTGCCCCTTTTGCTCTGTAGTTGGAAAAGAGCAGTTTATGTTTTGATAGAGGAGAGAATTTAAATGACTGAAACAAAAGTAATGGCTTTGCGCGAAGCGATTAACCTTGCCATGAGCGAGGAGATGCGCAAAGACGATAAAATTTTTCTGATGGGAGAAGATGTCGGTGTTTATGGCGGGGACTTCGGTACTTCTGTCGGTATGCTGGCTGAGTTTGGAGAAAAGCGTGTTAAAGACACCCCGATTTCAGAAGCTGCGATTGCAGGCTCCGCGGTCGGTGCGGCCCAGACAGGTCTTCGCCCTATTGTAGATTTGACCTTCATGGATTTTATCACGATTGCTATGGATGCCATTGTCAATCAAGGGGCTAAGGCCAATTATATGTTTGGCGGCGGTCTGAAAACGCCTGTCACTTTCCGTGTGGCTTCAGGATCAGGAATCGGATCAGCAGCTCAGCACTCACAGTCTCTGGAAGCTTGGCTGACACATATTCCGGGAATCAAAGTAGTTGCACCGGGAACAGTCGATGACAGCAAAGCTTTGTTAAAATCTTCTATTCGCGATAATAATATCGTTATTTTCATGGAGCCCAAGGCGCTTTACGGAAAGAAAGAAGAGGTTAATCTGGATCCTGATTTCTACATTCCGCTTGGCAAGGGAGATATAAAACGTGAAGGAAGCGATGTTACCATTGTATCTTACGGCCGTATGCTGGAACGCGTACTCAAGGCAGCAGAAGAGGTTGCAGCTGAAGGAATCAGTGTTGAAGTAGTAGATCCCAGAACGTTAATTCCGCTTGATAAAGATTTGATTATTAATTCTGTCAAAAAGACCGGTAAAGTTATCTTGGTCAACGATGCTTATAAGACAGGCGGTTTTATTGGCGAAATTGCAACTGTCATTACTGAAAGCGAAGCCTTTGACTATCTGGATGCACCAATTGTCCGCCTTGCTTCAGAAGATGTGCCGGTTCCGTATTCCAATGTTCTTGAAAATGCGATTTTACCGGATGTAGAAAAAATTAAGACAGCTATTTACAAGCAGGTTCGCAAAGGCAGAGGCTGATAATAATATGATTCAGAAAAGAAGAATAAGAGCAGGTGACTGCCTTATTCTTGTCTAAATGCCAAAATCTGTTTGACTGTCGGGAGTGATTCAGTTCACTGCCGGCACTAATTATAAGACTGCCGCAATGCTTTACCTGAATAAGACGCAGAAGTCTTGAAATTGCGCAGTTTATACATGTAAAAGCAATAAAATAAGAATTGGAACAGCTCTGTCCCAATCTCGATTTTATAAAGGAAGGGAAAGAAATGGCAGTTGAAATCATTATGCCAAAGCTCGGTGTTGACATGCAGGAAGGCGAAATCATCGAGTGGAAAAAACAAGAAGGCGATGAGGTCAAAGAAGGAGATATCCTTCTTGAAATCATGTCTGATAAGACAAATATGGAAATCGAAGCGGAAGACTCAGGCGTATTGGTAAAAATCGTCAAAGGCAACGGCGAAGTCGTTCCGGTAACAGAAGTCATCGGTTACATCGGTGCAGCCGGTGAAGTGGTTGATGTTAAGGAGGCAGCGGCTCAGCCGGCTTCGTCTCAAACGGCAGAACAAGCTGCAGATAAGCCGGCTTTAAGCCGACCGGCTGCTTCTCAAAGCGCTACAAAAGTGCGGGCCACTCCCGCAGCGCGCAGAGCTGCGCGTGAGCTGAAAGTTGATCTCAGCCAAGTTTCAGGCACAGGTGCAAATGGCCGTGTTCATGAAGACGATGTTGAAGACTTTAAGGCTGCCCAGCCTAAGGCAACACCGCTGGCTCGTAAAATAGCTGAAGACAAGGGAATAGATCTTGCTGACATAACAGCGACCGGCTTTGGCGGGAAGATCGTCAAGGAAGATGTTCTGGCCGTTCTTGAAAGCAGTCAGCCAGCCCAAGAGAAGACTGAGGTTCCTGCGGCTCCAGCTGCAGCTGAGCTGCCGGAAGGTGTTGAAATTATTAAGATGTCAGCCATGCGCAAAGCAGTTGCTAAAAGTATGGTTAATTCTTATCTGACGGCACCGACTTTCACCCTCAATTATGATATTGATATGACAGAAATGATTGCTCTGCGGAAAAAACTGATTGAGCCTATCATGGAAAAAACCGGTTTGAAAGTCAGCTTTACGGATCTCATCGGTATGGCAGTTGTTAAAACGCTGATGAAACCTGAACACCGTTATCTCAATGCTTCTTTGATTAACGATGCGACAGAAATTGAACTGCACAAATTTGTCAATCTGGGTATTGCAGTCGGTCTTGATGAGGGACTTCTTGTGCCGGTTGTTCACGGGGCTGATCAGATGAGCCTGTCAGACTTCGTTGTGGCATCAAAGGATATCATCAAAAAAGCACAGACCGGCAAACTAAAAGCGGCTGAAATGTCCGGTTCAACATTCTCAATCACAAACTTAGGAATGTTTGGCACCAAGACCTTCAATCCGATTATCAATCAGCCGAACTCAGCCATTCTGGGTGTCGGTGCAACGGTTCCAACGCCGACAGTTGTTGACGGTGAAATTGCTGTGCGGCCGATTATGGCTATGTGCTTGACTATTGACCACCGCCTTGTTGATGGCATGAACGGGGCCAAGTTCATGGTTGATCTTAAAAAATTGATGGAAAATCCATTTGAGCTGCTTATCTAATAGTTGTAAAATGGTAAGTACAAACAGGTAAACGATCTTATTATAGAGTTTAAAAGGAGAAAAAAATGGCACTTGAAATCATTATGCCAAAGCTCGGTGTTGACATGCAGGAAGGTGAAATCATCGAGTGGAAAAAACAAGAAGGGGATGAGGTCAAAGAAGGAGATATCCTTCTTGAAATCATGTCTGATAAGACAAATATGGAAATCGAAGCGGAAGACTCAGGCGTATTGGTAAAAATCGTCAAAGGCAACGGCGAAGTCGTTCCGGTAACAGAAGTCATCGGCTACATCGGTGCAGCCGGTGAAGTGGTTGAAACGGGTGCAGCTCCGGCAGCTTCTGCCGATGATCTAAAGGCAGCCGGTCTTGAAGTTCCTGAGGCACCGGCCGAACAAGCAGTTGCCCAAAGGGCACCGCTGGCTGATGATGAGTATGATATTATTGTTGTCGGCGGCGGCCCTGCCGGTTATTATGCAGCTATTCGGGGTGCACAGCTGGGAGGCAAGGTGGCCATCGTCGAAAAATCAGAATTTGGCGGCGTTTGCCTGAATAAGGGATGTATCCCAACTAAGACTTATCTGAAGAATGCTGAAATTCTTGATGGTATTAAGATTGCAGCCGGCCGCGGTATCAATTTTGCCTCCACCAACTATACTATCGATATGGATAAGACTGTGGATTTCAAAAACACAGTTGTCAAAACCTTAACCAGCGGAGTTAATGGTTTGCTGAGAGCTAATAAAGTTGCTATTTTCAACGGTCTTGGACAAGTTAATCCGGATAAAACAGTGACAATCGGTTCTGAAACGATCAAAGGCCATAATATTATTTTAGCAACCGGCTCTAAAGTGTCGCGCATCAATATTCCGGGCATTGATTCACCGCTTGTTTTGACTTCAGATGATATTCTTGATCTGCGTGAAATTCCTAAGTCTCTGGCTGTTATGGGCGGCGGTGTTGTCGGTATTGAGCTTGGACTTGTCTGGGCATCATACGGTGTTGACGTTACCGTTATTGAAATGGCTGACCGCATTATTCCTGCTATGGATAAGGAAGTTTCTCTTGAGCTGCAAAAGATTTTGGCTAAGAAGGGCATGACCATTAAAACATCTGTCGGTGTGGAAGAAATTGTTGAAGCCAATAACCAACTGACGCTGAAACTAAATAACGGCGAAGAAGTTGTGGCTGAAAAAGCGCTGCTTTCAATCGGACGTGTACCGCAAATGAAGGGCCTTGAAAAGCTTGATCTGGAAATGGAACGCGGACGCATTAAAGTGGATGACTACCAAGAAACGTCTATTCCTGGAATCTATGCTCCCGGAGATGTTAACGGCACTAAGATGCTGGCCCACGCCGCTTACCGCATGGGAGAAGTAGCTGCTGAAAATGCCCTGCACGGCAACACTCGCAAGGCCAATCTTGCCTTTACACCAGCAGCAGTTTATACTCATCCAGAGGTAGCTATGTGCGGTATTACCGAAGAAGATGCGCGGGCTAAATATGGTGATGTGCTGATTGGGAAATCAAGCTTTGCAGGTAACGGCCGTGCTATCGCATCAAACGAAGCTCAGGGATTTGTTAAGGTCATTGCCGATGCTAAATACCATGAAATTCTCGGCGTTCACATCATTGGTCCGGCTGCAGCAGAATTGATTAACGAAGCATCAACCATCATGGAAAATGAGCTGACAGTTGATGAAGTGGTTCAGTCCATCCATGGCCATCCGACCTTCTCAGAAAACATGTATGAAGCCTTTGCCGATGTTTTGGGCGAAGCCGTTCACAATCCGCCCAAGCGCCGCTGATTATTGAGACATTTAAATGATATCTGATGGGGATAGATGAAATAGAAGTTAGTCTAGTACAGCTATCCCCTTTTAAATAATTTTTGGGAGAAACAATGAAGTATATTGTCAGTCATTCGAATAACCCGGCTTTTAATATTGCTTTAGAGGCCTATGCTTTTAGGGAAATGCTGGATGAAGATGAAATTTTCATTCTTTGGATTAATGAGCCGACGATTGTTATCGGCAAGCATCAGAATGCTATCGAAGAGATTAACAAGGAATACACCGATGCTCACGGCATTCATGTTGTTCGCCGTTTATCGGGCGGCGGAGCTGTCTATCATGACCTTAACAATCTCAATTATACGATTATTTCAAATAAGGCAGATGAGGGAGCTTTTGATTTCAAGACTTTTTCAAAACCTGTTATTGATACTCTGGCCAAATTAGGGGTAAAAGCTGAATTTACCGGCCGCAATGACCTTGAAATTGACGGGAAAAAATTCTGCGGCAACGCTCAGGCTTATTACAAAGGGCGAATGATGCACCATGGCTGCCTGATGTTTGATGTTGATACGTCTGTTTTAGCAGATGCCCTTAAAGTAAGCAAGGATAAGATTGAATCTAAAGGCATCAAATCTGTCCGAGCTCGGGTGACAAATATTAATGATGAGCTGCCTCAGAAAATGGATGTGCTGGCTTTCCGCGATGCCCTTCTTGAACAAGTTAAAGAAGAAAATCCGGATATGACAGAGTATGAATTTTCAGAAGCTGAGCTGGAGCGCATCAGGGAGTCTGAAAAAGAGCAGTTCGGCAACTGGGATTGGATTTACGGGGCAGCGCCGGAATATACGATTAAGCGCAGTGTCCGCTATCCTGCCGGAAAAATTACCGCCTATGCCAATGTTGAGAAATCTTTGATTAAATCTATTAAAATTTACGGAGATTTCTTTGGTATCGGTGATGTCTCAGATATTGAAAAGCTCCTAGTAGGCAGCCGCTATGAGTATAAAGATGTCTTAGAGAGGCTCAAAACGATTGATATCAGCAAATACTTCAGCCGCATGACAACGGAAGAAGTTGCCAAAGCGATTGTGGCTTAATTGAGCAGTCTTTTTAGAGATATGGTGACTATACAGCCTCAGCAGTTTTAATAACAGTTAAAAAGAGAGCGAAACAATAATTGTTTCGCTCTCTTTTACGATTAGATGGTGTTCTTGTCTCAGTCAATAAGCAGCAGATTTTCCTTAGTTTCAAAAGGATTCTTTTCATTGATATGGTCATAAAACATGATACCGTTGGTGTGATCAATTTCATGCTGCACGACAATTGAGTTAAAGCCTTTGAGCTTAATTTTCTGTTTGTTGCCGTCTTTATCATAATACTCAATAGTCACACGGGAATGGCGGATTACGTAGCCTTCGACGACCCGGTCAACTGACAGGCAGCCTTCGCCGTCAGCCAGAGCAGCATCCTGAACAGAGTGGGCGATAACCCGAGGGTTATACATGACCTCTTCCAAGGCGTAAGCTTCTTTGGGAGGATTTCCGTCCTTGTCTTCAGGGTTGGGAACGAGAACTGCGATAATGCGTTTTGAAATATCCAACTGGGGGGCTGCCAAGCCGACACCGCCGCGCAGCCCCATTTTTTCAGCAGTTGCAGGATCTTGTGAGTTTTTCAGAAACTGCAGCATTTTTTCACCCAGAATAATGTCCTCATCGGCTAAAGGGAAAGTAACATCTTGGGCAACAGCGCGAAGAGTTGGATTGCCTTCGCGGATAATATCATCCATATCAATCAAATGACTGGCTCGAGTGAGTTTTTCTATAGTAGACATTCTTTTCTCCTTGTTCTTACAATAAGTTAAATATAGCACAAAATACGGGATAAATAAAGTTAGAAGAATTCCTTTATTCCTTGATTTGCCACCGGCTCAGCTGCTTAGAATCAACAATATGATAATAAGGTTTTTGCCTGCGGATCAGTCCTAAGGCAATAAATTCTCCAATGACACGCAGCAAATGGCGGTAGCTGACACCGAATGAATCTGCCAGAGTGCTCAATTCCAAGCAAAACCTGCCATCTTTTTGGACAGCTAAAATGTGACTGGCCAGACGTTCCTTAACGGTATAGGAAAGGTTGGTTGAAGCACGGATATTCTGCTGATAGAGAGCCTGAGCCAGACCCTGACCCAATTTCAAAAGAAAAAGCGGATCTTTAAGCAGCGTGTCCTTATTAGCTTCAAGCGGCAGCTGAATGACCCAGGACTGCTCAAGAGCGATAACAGAAGACACGGTCTGCTGGTCTGTTAAAAATTCAATATCACCGATAATGGTGGGCTTATCCTGAATATCTAAGATATGCTCTTTGCCGTTAAAGAGACGGCGAACAATTTTGATTTTTCCTTGGACAAAATAGGATAGGGCCTGCAAGTCTTGCCCCTGCTGGCAGATGCTTTGCCCGGCAGAAAACGATTTGACCTGCAGCTTTTCAAAATAATGGGCAGGAAAAATATTTTCCAGCTGGAACTCTTGAATCCAATCGGTTAAGGCTTTCACGCTTTGTTCTCCCTATTTATGACATATGTCATATTTTTCTTTGCTAAGTTTGATTATACTCTATTTACAAGAAAAAACAAGTTTAAGGAGTTTTCATGAAACACTTTTTGGAAAAGGCCAGCCTTTTATCACTGTCTTTAATGCTGGTGTCGACTTTTGCGGTCGCCCCCGCCCTGCCTAAAATGGTGGCTTTTTACCAAGAGCAAGGGTACAGCAGCGCCCAAGTCGAGCTGCTTTTATCCGTATCATCTTTTGCTATCTTAGCAACTCTGCTGCTAAACCCTTGGCTGGGCCGCCTGCTGTCAGAGCGTTTGAGTGTTATTTTAGGGCTGTCGCTTCTTTCTCTGGGAGGTATTTTACCGGTTTTTGTTCAGGTTTATGGAGTCGTCTTTCTGTCCCGTCTGCTTTTGGGATTTGGAATCGGCTTGATCAATGCGCGTGCCATTAATATTATCAGTGAACGGTTTTCGGGGAAAACGCGCGTGCAAATGCTGGGACTCAGAGGTTCCATGGAAGTTTTGGGATCAGCAGTTCTGACCTTTTTAGCCGGTCAGCTGCTGGAGTATTCGTGGTCAGCTGCCTTTTTGGTTTATGGTTTTGGCCTGCTCATTTTAGCTTTATATCTCTTGTTTGTCCCGCAGAGAGAGGAAGAGAAAGAAACAACAGTCATCAGGAAAGATCACAAGGACAGCTTGACACCGCATCAGCTGCTCTATATTTTAGGAATGGCTTTTTATGCCAGCTTTGTCATTTTGGTGAATTCCGCCAATACCCTGCGTATTCCGATTTTGGTTGATAAGCTGCATTTAGGAACAGCTGCCCAAGCCAGTTTGATTTTAAGTTTGATGATGCTGATGGGAATTTTAGCGGGGACTCTGTTTAGTTTTTTGCTCAGTTGGCTCAAAGATTATTTGATGCCTTTGGTGCTTTTCGTGTTAGGAGTGGGTCTCTTGCTGCTTTGGCAGGCTCAGCAGTTATGGCTTTTGGGGCTTGGGGCCTTGATTACCGGTTTTGTTTACAGTTTAGGCGTGACCTTGGTGTTCCATAAAATTTCAGAACGCATTCCTCGCCATCAGCTGACAGCAGCAACTACACTGGTGCTGATTGGCTGCAACCTTGGCGGAGGCTGTGCTTCGCTTGTTCTGCAGTTCTTGGCGCAAATCAGTCCGCGTTTGAATGCTGCCTTTTTAATCTTTGCTGTTTCAAGTTTTGCTTTGGGCTTTGTCCTTCTGGCATATAACAAAGTTTGGTCTAGACGCTCCGGAAACTGATTCCGGGGCTTTTTAGCAGGCTTCGAAAAGAGCAAAATAAAAATTTTTAAAAAATTTGAGAAAAAATTCACAAAAAAGCTTGCTTTTTTTCCTGAAAAGGATTACAATAACAAGTGAAGAAAATCACAAAAGGTATCTTTCTTCTTTATTACTATTTACCAACTATTATTTATTTGGGAGGAATTGTCGAATGGCAAAAAAAGCAAACACAGAAGAGCTGACTGCTGAAGAAGCTGCACAGCAGTACACAAACTCACTCGTTGAAAAAGCGCTTGAAGCTGAAAAAATTTATGCGACTTATACACAAGAAAAGGTGGATAAAATAGTTGCTGCCATGGCACTTGCCGGTTCTGAAGCGTCCTTAGAATTAGCCAAAGAAGCTTATGAAGAAACCGGCCGCGGAATTGTCGAAGATAAAGATACTAAAAATCACTTTGCAACAGAATATGTTTATGAACGCATTAAAAATGAAAAGACTGTTGGGATTATCGGTGAAGACAAAGTTGCCGGCAGTATTCAAATTGCAGCACCGCTTGGTGTTTTGGCCGGTATTGTACCAACAACCAATCCAACATCAACTACAATGTTCAAAATTCTGGTGGCATTGAAAACACGTAACGCTATCGTGTTTGCTTTCCACCCGGCAGCACAAAAATGTTCTGCTCATGCTGCTCAAATCTTGTACGATGCAGCAGTTAAAGCCGGAGCTCCTGAAAATATTGTTCAATGGATTGAAACACCATCTATCGCAAATACAGGTGCTTTGATTTCTAATAAAGGCATTGCTTCAATCCTTGCTACCGGCGGACCTGGTATGGTTAATGCAGCCCTTAAATCCGGTAACCCGTCAATGGGTGTTGGTGCCGGTAACGGTGCGGTTTACGTTGATGCGACTGCTCACCTTGACCGTGCAGTTGAAGACCTTCTGCTGTCAAAACGTTTTGACAACGGTATGATTTGTGCGACTGAAAACTCAGCTGTTGTTGAAGCACCAATCTACAAGGAATGGCTTCAAAAAATGCAGGACAAAGGAGCTTATCTGGTTCCGAAAAAAGACTATAAGAAATTTGAAGATTTTGTTTTCAATGATAACCACGGAGTTAACGGACCGGTTGCCGGAATGTCCGCTCAGTGGATCTGTGAGCAAGCCGGTGTGAAACTGCCGGAAGGCAAAGATGTTCTCTTGTTCGAACTTGACAAGAAAAATATCGGTGAAAAGCTGTCTTCAGAAAAACTTTCTCCGCTCCTTTCAGTTTACAAAGCTAAAGACCGTCAAGACGGTATTGACATTGTAGGCGCTTTGCTTGATTATCAAGGAGCCGGTCACAACTGTGCTATCCAAATTGGTTCACAAGCTGACCCATTCGTTGCTGAATACGGCGATGCCCTTAACTCATCTCGTATCTTGGTTAACCAACCAGACTCAGTCGGTGGTATTGGTGATGTGTATACAGATGCATTGCAAGCCAGCTTAACACTTGGAACAGGATCATGGGGGAAAAATTCATTGTCACACAATCTATCTACTGGCGACCTCTTGAACGTGAAAACTGTTGCGAAACGCCGCAACCGTCCTCAATGGATTCGTTTGCCAGAAAAAACTTACTACGAAAAGAACGCTATTTCTTACCTGCAAGATGCCTATGAACCAATGACACGCGCCCTCATCGTTGCTGACCCAGGTATGGTTCAATTTGGCTTCGTTGATACGGTTTATGCACAATTAGCACTTCGTGATGAAAAAGTGGTGACATCACTTTACGGCACTATCAAACCAGATCCAACGCTTGGTCAAACCATTGAAATTGCTAAACAAATGCGTGACTTCAAGCCTGATACCGTTATTGCTATCGGTGGTGGTTCCGCTATTGATGCCTCTAAGATTGCCCGCTTGATCTACGAAGTGTCTCTTGACCGCGAAGAAGGCTGGCTTGATGCTTACGAAAATGTCAGTGAATTCTTCCTTGAATTGCAACAAAAATTCATTGATATCCGTAAACGTATCGTGAAATTCAAACACCAAACAGCAACTCGTCTCTTCTGTATTCCAACAACATCAGGTACAGGTGCAGAAGTAACGCCGTTCGCCGTTATCACGGATGACTTCACACACGTGAAATACCCGCTTGCTGACTATGAATTAACACCGCAAGTCGCTATCGTTGACCCAGAGTTTGTTATGACTGTGCCAAAACGTACAGCAGCTTGGTCAGGTCTTGACGCATTATCACACGCCCTTGAATCTTATGTATCTGTTATGGCATCTGACTTCACACGTCCTTGGTCACTTGAAGCTATCAAGTTGATTATCGAAAACTTGGAAGATGCTTACAACTATGATCCTAAGAATCCAACGCTTCGCGGTGAACAAGCCAAAGAAAACATGCACTATGCTTCAACGCTTGCTGGTATGGCCTTCGGTAATGCCTTCCTCGGAATTAACCACTCACTGGCTCACAAGACTGGTGGTGAATTCGGACTTCCGCACGGTCTTGCTATCTCAATCGCTATGCAGCACGTTATCCGTTACAATGGCGTAGCAGGAAATGTCAAACGTTCTGTTTACCCACGTTATGAAGAATACCGTGCACAGCGTGACTACGCTGATATCGCTCGCGCTCTTGGTCTTAAAGGCAAAGATGATGCAGAACTTGTCGAAGCACTCTGCGCACGCATTGATAAATTGATGCACGCAGTAGGCGTTGAGCCAAAACTCTCAGCAAACGGTGTCACTAAGAAAGCCTTTGAGGCAGCTGTTGACCGCTTGGCAAGCTTGGCATACGATGATCAATGTACACCGGCTAACCCACGTCAGCCATACATTGCAGAACTCAAACAACTCTTGATTGATATGTTCTAATCAATTTTGATACCTCTAATTTAATCCCGGCCAACCTGTACTTAATGTATGGGTTGGCTGTTTTTTCTTGGAAATCATGAAAGATGTTTGACTTGATGTGGTGAATTTGCTAGAATAATAACTGTCTTAAAGACAAGTAACCTTTTCTTGGTTCTAGGACTTGCCAAAACCTAGCACTCGGATTAAGGATTCAGAAGGAGAATATACTATGGCAATCTCAAAAGAGAAAAAAAATGAAATTATCGCTCAGTATGCTCGTCATGAAGGCGATACTGGTTCTGTAGAAGTGCAAGTTGCTGTCCTTACTTGGGAAATCAACCACCTCAACGAACACATTAAACAGCATAAAAAAGACCATGCTACTTACCGTGGTTTGATGAAGAAAATCGGTCACCGTCGTAACCTCTTGGCTTACCTTCGCCGTACAGATGTTAACCGTTACCGTGATCTTATCAGCTCACTCGGACTTCGCCGTTAATCTAAAGGCGTCCGAAAACATTTTAAAAAGCAGCCCGCTGAAAAATTAGTTTCAGCGGGCTGCTTTTGTTATCCTACATTAAACTGCCAGTGAGTCAAGTGACTGCACCGTAAGGCAATCTTGCAAAGGAAGAGGGCAAACGAATTTCCGCTCCAAACCAATAAAAAGCCATTTCTCCTCTTTTTCTTTTCTTGGAAAATATGTTAAAATAGACGAGATACGTGGTTTTGTGCAAAGTTGAAGCAGTAAGTTCGGCCTGGTTTCAAGGCTGATTACAAGGCGGCCGAGTGATTTAAGCGGCAGGCTTTGTCAGCTTCGGGAAATAAAACAGCCTGCTGACCGTTTAACTGGACTTACTCCCTCAATTTTGTGGAAAACACGTAGAATAATTTTTCAGGAGAAAATAATGTCGAAACAAGTGTTTGAAACAGTCTTTGCTGGTAAAAAGTTAGTGGTTGAAATCGGTCAGGTTGCTAAACAAGCCAACGGCGCTGCTGTTATCCGTTATGGGAATTCAACGGTCCTTACAGCTGCTGTTATGTCTAAAAAAATGTCAACAGGGGACTTTTTCCCGCTGCAAGTCAACTATGAAGAAAAAATGTATGCGGCTGGGAAAATTCCCGGCGGTTTTAACAAGCGAGAAGGCCGTCCGTCAACGGATGCAACCTTAACCGCCCGTCTTATTGACCGTCCAATCCGTCCGATGTTTGCTGAAGGCTTCCGCAATGAAATTCAGGTGATTAATACTGTTCTTTCTTACGACGAAGATGCTAGCGCGCCAATGGCAGCTATGTTTGGGTCTTCATTGGCTCTTTCAATCTCGGATATTCCTTTTAATGGACCAATTGCCGGAGTTCAGGTAGCTTACATTGATGGTGAATACATCATCAATCCGACCGCTGCTCAAAAAGAAGCGTCACTGTTAGAATTAACAGTAGCAGGAACCAAGGAAGCCATCAATATGGTTGAATCCGGTGCCAAAGAATTATCAGAAGATATTATGCTGGAAGCTCTTCTTAAAGGGCATGAGGCTGTGCGTGAGCTGATTGCTTTCCAAGAAGAAATCACAGCGGCAGTCGGCAAGGAAAACGCTGAGGTTGAACTGCTTCAGGTGGACAGTGATTTACAGGCAGAAATCATTGCCAACTATAACACAGAACTCCAGCAGGCTGTTCAGGTCGAAGAGAAAAAAGCGCGTGAAGCAGCCACAGAAGCTGTCAAAGAGCGTGTAACGGCTGAATACGAGGGGCGCTATGCAGACGATGACGACTACGACCGCATCATGCGTGACGTTGCAGAGATTCTCGAGCAGATGGAACATGCAGAAGTGCGCCGCCTCATCACCGAAGACAAGGTTCGTCCTGACGGCCGGCGTGTGGATGAAATTCGTCCGCTCGATGCCGAAATTGATTTTCTGCCGCAGGTGCACGGTTCAGGTCTTTTCACACGCGGTCAGACTCAGGCTCTGTCCGTCTTGACACTGGCACCGATGGGTGAAACACAAATTGTTGACGGTCTTGATCCGGAGTATAAGAAGCGCTTTATGCACCATTACAATTTCCCGCAGTATTCTGTCGGTGAAACGGGACGCTATGGCGCACCGGGCCGCCGTGAAATCGGACACGGGGCTCTGGGTGAGCGTGCGCTTGCCCAAGTGCTTCCAAGCCTCGAAGAATTCCCTTACGCTATTCGTTTGGTAGCAGAAGTTTTGGAGTCAAACGGATCATCCTCTCAAGCTTCTATCTGCGCGGGAACTCTGGCCTTGATGGCTGGTGGTGTTCCGATTAAGGCACCGGTTGCCGGAATTGCTATGGGGCTTATTTCAGACGGTACTAACTATACTGTCTTGACAGATATTCAAGGTCTTGAGGATCACTTTGGCGATATGGACTTCAAGGTTGCCGGAACCCGTGAAGGGATTACCGCTTTGCAGATGGATATCAAGATTGCCGGCATTACCCCGCAAATTTTGCAGGAAGCTCTGGCGCAGGCTAAAAAAGCTCGCTTTGAGATCCTTGATTTAATTGAAGCAACCATTCCTGAACCTCGTCCGGAATTGGCTCCGACTGCACCTAAAATTGATACTATTAAGATTGATGTTGATAAAATTAAGATTGTCATCGGCAAGGGCGGTGAAACAATTGATAAAATCATTGAAGAAACCGGCGTGAAAATTGACATTGACGACGAAGGCAATGTCGCTATCTACTCCAGTGATCAAGACGCGATCAATCGTGCTAAGGAAATTATCAAGAACTTAGTGCGTGAAGCAAAGGTCGGTGAGGTTTACGAAGCAAAGGTTGTTCGTATCGAAAAATTCGGTGCCTTTGTCAATCTGTTTGACCAGACAGATGCTCTTGTTCACATTTCTGAGATTGCCTGGAGCCGGACCAATAAGGTCGAAGATGTATTGGCGATAGGAGATACGGTCACTGTTAAGGTTATCAAGATAGATGACAAGGGACGGGTAGATGCTTCTATGAAAGCTCTTCTTCCGCGGCCGCCTAAAGCAGAAAAAACCGCCGGGCACCATAAGTCTGAAGGGCATCACCGTCCGAGAAAAGACCATAAGGATAAAGAAGAAAAACATGATGCATAAATTTAACAAAGAACTTGATATGGCTTTAAGAAGCTTTATCAAGGAACCGGATAATTTTTTAAACAGCTTAACTCTGGTCAACAGTCTTCATTCCTTCCCTGTATTGGCAAGCGATCAGCCCTATGCTATCTCGCTTGAAGGGCAGAAGGTGACACCTGTTTTTACAGATATGGAAGATTTAAAACTCTTCAGAGCGCAGCAGACCAGTGCCAGAAAACAAAACTGGGTGGAGCGTCCGAGTCTGGAAGTTTTAGAAGAAGTTATTGTCAACCGTTTAAACGGTATTGTCTATAACATTAAGCGCACAGGCGATTTTGGCAATTCTACCATCTTCAAAAGCAATGAGATGGTACAGTTTATCAATAACTATACGGCCATTCTTAATACGGTCTTTAGTGAAGAAAACCAAGCAGCAGATATTTTGGATAAATATTATCTGGTGCCGGCCTTTATTCACCCTAAAGAAAACGGAGACTTTGATAAGGGCTTTCCGACCATGTCCAATCCTGACGGAGAAAGCTATGTGCCGATTTTTTCTAACCTGCCGAGCTTTGTTAAATGGTACCACGACAAGGAATTCGGTCTTCCCTTCAGGGAAGCACAGGGAGTTGTCATGACTTGGAAGGTAGCTGATATTCAGGATTCAAACACCGAGGCAGCAGCTCTGGGTGTGGTCATTAATCCATTTGATGATAAGCAGATTGTTGTCGAATGGTCTGGCATGGATTAGAGACAAAGGAGACGGATATGGGTTGGTGGAAAGAAACCATTGATATTGTCAAAGAAAAAGATCCGGCGGCACGGACATCGCTTGAGGTTCTTTTGACCTACCCGGGTGTTAAGGCCTTAGCTGCTCACCGGCTCTCTCATTTTCTGTGGAAACATCATATGAAGTTACTGGCACGGATGCACAGCCAGTTTTGGCGCTTTTGGACGCAGATTGAGATTCACCCAGGGGCAGAAGTGGCTGAGGGTGTCTTTATTGACCACGGTTCAGGTCTGGTCATTGGTGAAACGGCTGTTGTTGAAAAAGGCGTTATGCTCTATCACGGGGTGACCCTTGGCGGCACGGGTAAGGATGTCGGCAAACGCCATCCAACGGTCCGCGAGGGAGCTCTTATATCGGCTCATGCTCAAGTGATCGGTCCGGTTGAAATCGGCAAAAATGCGAAGGTAGGCGCTGCTGCCGTTGTTGTTTCTGATGTGCCGTCAGATGTAACAGTTGTCGGCGTTCCGGCTAAGGTCGTCCGCGTACATGGCAAAAAAGACGAGCAGGTTATTCATCAAATTGAAGAAGAGCGTGAGTCTAAATACTACACTTCTAAACTGGAAGAACTGCGCGAGGCCAGTCTGCACTCATCACGCTTATAGGAATAGGGCTTTCATAAATCTGAAGACAGAAAGATTTACAAGGAGTTAAAAGATGACTGCATTTTTAAAGAAAAATCGGCTGTATGTATTGGTTATTATCCTGTCTGCGATAGTTGCTGTGATGCAGCTCTTTTCAGGCAATCACTCAGGTGCACTGCTGTGGAGCTGTATTACCTTTGTGTGGATAATTATGCTTTACAGTAATATAAAAAACACTCCGAAGAAATGATTGGGGAATCTATGATTAAAATTTACGATACCATGACGCGCAGCCTGCGCGAATTTGTGCCTATTCATAAGAACACAGTAAACATGTATGTCTGCGGTCCGACAGTTTATAACTATATTCATATCGGCAATGCCAGAAGTGCAGTGGCTTTTGATACCATTCGCCGCTATTTTGAATACCGCGGTTACACGGTCAACTATGTGTCGAATTTTACAGATGTGGATGATAAAATTATCAAGGCAGCTGCACAAGCCGGCATGACAACCAAAGAACTGTCTGATAAATTTATTGCGGCTTTCAAGGAAGATGTTGCGGCTCTTGGTGTTAAACCAGCGACGGCAAATCCGCGTGTTATTGATTATATGGATGAAATCATCGACTTTGTTCAGGTTTTAGTAGATAAAGGTTTTGCCTATGAAGCAGCAGGAGACGTCTATTTTCGGGTTCGCAAGTCTGAGCATTATGCAGCTCTGGCCAATAAGACCTTAGAGGAATTGGAAATCGGCGCCAGCGGCCGCGTGGATACTGACAGTGAACTGAAGGAAGATCCGCTGGATTTTGCCCTTTGGAAGTCAGCCAAAGCAGGAGAAGTTTCTTGGGACAGTCCTTGGGGCAAGGGCCGTCCGGGCTGGCATATCGAGTGTTCAGTAATGGCAACAGCGATTTTAGGCGATACCATTGATATTCACGGAGGCGGTGCTGATCTGGAATTTCCCCACCATACCAATGAAATTGCCCAGTCAGAAGCTAAGACAGGACAGCCCTTTGCCAACTACTGGATGCATAATGGCTTTGTCAATGTAAATGATGAAAAAATGTCCAAATCTCTTGGCAATTTTGTGACGGTCCATGATCTTCTAAAGACTGTAGATGGCCAGGTTTTGCGTTTCTTTTTGGCAACGCAGCACTATCGTAAGCCAATCAATTTTACTGACAAGGCTGTTCATGATGCCGAAACTAATTTGAAATATCTGAAAAACACCTATACCCTGCCTGTCGGAGGAACTGCTGATCAAGCTGCTTTGGAGCAGTTTACCACAGACTTTACTGCCGCTATGGATGATGATTTCAACACAGCCAATGGGATCACTGTCATTTTTGAGATGGCTAAGTGGATCAATTCAGGCAATTACGACAGCACAGTCAAGGAAGCTTTTGCAAAAATGCTGGAAGTTTTTGGTATTATCTTTGAAGAAGAAGTCTTGGACGCAGATATTGAAAAGCTGATTAAAGAACGTCAGGCTGCGCGTGCCAATAAAGATTTTGCTACAGCTGACCGCATTCGCGATGAGCTGGCAGCCCAAGGCATTAAGCTCCTTGACACCAAGGATGGTGTGAGGTGGACACGTGACTAAGACAGATGTCAGTCTCATCAACGGTATTGCCTTAGCATTTGAGGGTGATGCTGTCTATTCGACCTACATTCGCCGGCACTTGATATTTCAAGGCCAAACTAAGCCCAGTCAACTGCACCGCCTGGCTACGCATTATGTATCTGCCAAGGCACAGGCCATGCTCATCACGAAAATGCTGGATGCAGGGCTTTTGACCGAAAAAGAAGAAGACATTTACCGGCGCGGACGAAATGCCAACGCCAACACCAAAGCTAAAAATACCGATATCATAACCTATAAGATGTCCACAGGCTTTGAAGCTGTCATGGGTTACCTCCATATGACCGAGCAAATCAAACGGCTGGAAGAGCTGATTGACTGGTGTATTGAGACAGTTGAAAAAAATAAGTGCAAAAACTAAAGCTTTGTACTGACTTAAAAAAGCTTGCGTTCAGATTTGAATACAGGAGACTAAATAGCCATTTGCTCAGCTCCGCCATTTGTTTGCTTAACTTGCAGCGGCTGCAAAAGCTAATCTGCTGTGAATAAAAACAGTTCTCACCGGAGAGCTGTTTTTCTGTTATAATAGAGCTATGAAACAAAAACAAGAAGTAACCGACATCGTCTACGGTGTTCACGCAGTGACTGAAAGTCTTAAGGCTAATACCGGCAATAAGCTTTACATTCAGGATGACCTGCGCGGAAAGAATGTTGATAGAATCAAGACTTTAGCAGCCGAAAAGAAAGTATCAATCTCTTGGACGCCCAAGAAAACACTGTCAGAGATGACAGACGGTGCCGTCCACCAGGGTTTTGTTCTGCGCGTTTCCGAGTTTGCCTACGCTGAGCTTGATGCTGTTTTGAAAAGAGCAGAGCAAGAAGACAATCCGCTTATCCTTATCTTGGACGGACTGACAGACCCTCATAATTTCGGCTCTATTCTGCGAACAGCCGACGCAACCAATGTCTGTGGGGTCGTTATCCCCAAACATCGGGCAGTCGGTGTGACACCAGTCGTTGCCAAGACATCGACCGGTGCAGCGGAACATGTGCCTATTGCCCGTGTAACCAATCTCAGCCGAACCCTTGATAAGCTTAAAGAACAGGGATTTTGGATTTTTGGCACCGATATGAATGGTACGCCGTCGCATAAGTGGAATACGGCAGGCAAACTGGCGCTTATTATTGGCAATGAAGGTAAAGGCATTTCTCAAAACATCAAAAAACAAGTAGATGAGATGGTTACTATCCCTATGAATGGCCATGTGCAGAGTCTCAACGCCAGTGTTGCAGCGGCCATTTTGATGTATGAAGTCTTTAGAAATCGTTTGTAGGTTTTGAGCAGTTGAGCTGCTCTTTTCGCCTGCTGCAAATTCTTTTGCTATAATAGCTGGTAATAATTTAAAAAATGAGTTTAATGATGAATGATAAGTTTTAGGAGGTTAAGCATGAGCTTTGCAATTATCACAGATTCTACCGCCGATTTATCGGAAAGCTGGGCTCAGGAAAATGATGTTCAGATTCTGGGTTTGACAGTTCAGCTGGACGATGTTACTTATGAGACAGTGGGACCCGACCGCCTGACCAGTGAAATTTTGCTGGAAAGAATGGCAGCAGGCAGCAAACCAACAACCAGTCAGGTTAATGTGGGACAGTTTGAATCAGTCTTTCGTCAATCAGCTGAAAAAGGAGAAGCCGTGCTTTACGTGGCTTTTTCATCGGTCTTATCAGGAACCTGTCAGTCGGCACTGATGGCGCGTGATATTGTTTTGGAAGAATACCCAGAAGCCGTTATCGAAGTGGTTGACACCTTGGCAGCAGCCGGCGGTGAAGGCTATTTAGTGATGCTGGCTGCTCAGGCACGGGATCAAGGGCGTTCACTGCAAGAGACCAAACAGCTCGTGCTTGATACGGCGCCGCTTTTGCATACTTTCTTTTTAGTCGATGATCTCTACCATTTGATGCGCGGCGGCCGATTGTCTAAAACATCTGCTCTTGTCGGAAGTCTTGTCAATATTAAGCCTTTATTATGGCTGAATCCCAGCGGGAAGTTAGTACCGCTGGCAAAACTGCGCGGCCGCAAAAAGGGCATGAGAGAAATGGTCAAACGAGCAACCGCTGACCTTGGACATGAAACGGCAGTTGTCGCCTATTCTACTGATATTGAAGCTGCAGAGAGTTTAAAAGCACAGCTGTTGGAAAATGAAACCATAAAAAACGTCCTGATACTGCCTTTAGGGCCTGTTATTTCAGCCCATGTCGGTCCGAACACATTAGCCGTCTTTACCATTGGAAATAATCCGAGATAGCAGCAACAGCAGACAAGCAAAGTATATTTGCTTGTCTTTTTGCATGTTATTTCAGATAAAATGTAAAATATACTTGACAAAAAGAAAATTAAAGACTACAATATAGGTGTAAAAAGAAAAGGAGGAAAAACTCATGATTACCTTAATTACACTGCTTTTTATCGCTGTAGTCGTTGCTTCTTTGGTTTTAAGTTATAGACGTTCCCAAAAAGCGCAGGATTATGATGAACGTCAAGAGCTTCTGCAAAACAGAGGCTATCGTTATGCAGCATACGGTATGATATTGACAAGTGCCTTTGCTGTAATCTGGAGCGAGGAACTTATGAAAGTCATCACTGGGGGCCTGCTGGCTTTGCTTATTATGCTGGTTGGTATTGTGATCTATGTTTCTTATGCTGTTTTGCATGACGCTTATTTTCCGATGAATAAGAATAGCGGTATGGCGTCGGTCGGATTGTTTAGCGTCATGGCAATTATTGAGTTAATCGTGGTTGTAAAAAATATGCTGAGTCGCACCTTTTCAGCAGCAAATGGCGGTATGCATCTTTTGCTTCTCGTTGCCTTTGTCATTATTTTAGGTGTTATATGTTATAAGAGGCACTTGGACAAAGAGGAGGCTGATTCATGAAAAACCTGCGCTTAAAGGCTGCGCGTGCCGGAAAGGATCTGTCTCAGCAAGCATTAGCGGATCTGGTAGGCGTATCGCGTCAGACTGTGTCAGCCATCGAAAAAGGAGATTACAATCCCACTATCAATCTCTGCATTAAGATATGCAAGGTACTGGGAAAGACCTTGGATGAGCTTTTTTGGGAAGAGTAAAAATTGCTGTACCTGATAAAATGTTGCTGGTTCAGAAGTCAGAAAGAACGGCTTCCCCGGAGGAGCACAGAGGCTTTGCCGGATAAAGACGGACAGAGCAGCCTGACAGAGACTGCAGTTGATGATTTCGAAGATAAAAACTTATGATTTACAAGAAAAAGTCCTTGACTTTGAGGTTGATTTTTTGATATTATATAAGACGGTATTGTTTACCCCATTTGAAAGGCCCCGGAACCCTTCAAATAACCAGTGGACCGGAACATCCACTACTTGTAAACATAAAGATTCGTATAGGAGAAATCATGAACAAAACAACATTTATGGCTAAACCAGGCCAAGTTGAACGTAAATGGTACGTTGTTGATGCTACTGATGTGCCTCTTGGACGTCTTTCAGCAGTCGTTGCCAGCGTTCTTCGCGGAAAAAATAAACCAACTTTCACACCTCACACTGACACAGGTGACTTTGTTATCGTTGTTAATGCTGAAAAAGTGAAATTAACAGGTAAAAAAGCAACTGATAAAATCTACTACACTCACTCAATGTATCCAGGCGGATTGAAACAAATCTCAGCAGGTGAACTGCGTGCTAAAAATGCTGTTCGTTTGATTGAAAAATCAGTTAAAGGAATGCTTCCGCACAACACTCTTGGACGCGCACAAGGTATGAAATTGAAAGTATTCGTAGGCAGTGAGCACACACATGCTGCACAGCAGCCAGAAGTACTTGATATTACAGGTCTTATCTAAGAGGAAAGGAGAGCTAAATAATGGCACAAGCACAATATGCAGGTACTGGACGCCGTAAAAACGCTGTTGCACGCGTTCGCTTGGTTCCAGGTACCGGAAAAATCACAGTAAATAAAAAAGATGTCGAAGAATACATCCCACGCGCTGACCTTCGTCTCGTTATCAACCAACCATTTGCAGTAACATCTACTGAAGGTTCATACGATGTTTTCGTTAACGTTATCGGCGGCGGTTATGCCGGCCAATCAGGTGCAATCCGTCATGGTATCGCACGCGCACTTCTTGAAGTTGATCCAGATTTCCGCGATTCTCTCAAACGCGCCGGTCTCCTGACACGTGACGCCCGTATGGTTGAACGTAAGAAACCAGGTCTTAAGAAAGCACGTAAAGCTTCACAATTCTCAAAACGTTAATCAGTACGATTATATCAACGTTTCAAAGCACTTCATGGTTCACACCATGGGGTGTTTTTTTGATACTTTTTAGCAAAATTCACACCACTTTTCACACCAAATTCACACCATTACTTTTTAAGATTGCGATAGGCGATTTCTCCAACAGCCATAGGAACAATATTAGAAGTATTGACATAAGTTTTTGTTGTGAGAGTGTCGCTATGTGTCAGAGCTTCTGAAATGGCTTCTAGTGATGTTCCTGCTTGCTTGGCAAGAGTTGCACCAGTATGGCGTAACTTGTGTGGTGTGGCGTGTGTAAGCTTCTTATGACGACGGTTAACTGACTTCATCTTATTGTTAAGATAGTCAGAATGTAATAGACTATTTACATTGCCTTTCATGTCGATATACGTAAAGACATATTGTTCATCAGATTGGATAATGCCAAATTTGGCTAGTTCAGCTTTTTGTTGCTTTTTCCAAGATTGAAGTAAGTCAGCTAATTCAACAGGAATTTGAAAGGTAGTTTTCTTATTCCCCTTTGTAGACTTAGGATTTTTGTATTTATCCAAGGCTTGCACTAATTGAATTTCTTGCTTCTTAGTGTTGATATGTTTCCATTGAAGGGCATAACTTTCAGATTTCCTATCTCCTAAGAAAAAAGTTGTGTAGAATAATACATAGTCCTTGAATAGGAGTTTATCGTTTTCCAAGTCTTCCTCAAACGCTGTAAACCATGCTTGAAGCTCTGCCTGTGATAGATACAAATTTTCATCATTTTTAGCTTCTTCTAACTTGATTTTCTTAGTTGCCTTGATATGGCTTATGGTTTTGGAAAGACGGTTAGTTTCGATATATTCCAATTCCTCAGCCCAATCAAAAACAGAGTTAACGTAGCTTCTGATGACTTTGAAGTTGGCATATTCTTCTGCTTTTTGGGTTAATAGGTTCAAAACAACTTGTCTATTTTGATTGAGAAAATCAATAGAATAATTTCCAAGTAAAGGCAGGATATGCTTTCTAAAGACAATTTCAGTACCATCAATAGTAGCTTGTGAAGGTGGTTTTGTAGTAGATGTTGTTTGACCTGCTTTATAGGATTCCCACCAAATATTGTGATAAAAATCTTCAAAGAGAATTGAACCATTTGTTTCTAAAGGGGTAGATTCTCCGCTTAAAATTTTATCAATCTTGTTTTGCAAATCAAGTTCGTATTTTTTAGCCTCACTCCTTAATTTGAAACGTTTTTCAATCACTTTTTTATCAATTCCAAGAGAAGATTTTACTTCTTCTGGGATGTAGACACGTAAGCGATAAGTTCCATTTTTGGTTTTGGTAATTGACATAGTATTCTCCTCTTGAATTGAGCTAGAAAATACCGTGGCTCTATTATATCAAATCACGGTCAAAATATTATTGCTTTTGTAACCAGCGAATAACTTCGTTCCTATCAAAACGTACGGTTTTGTTAACACGAATTACTGGTAACCCCATTTGAATCCAGGAATCAAGGGTATTATTGGAGATGCCTAGAAATTGACAGGTTTGTCGTTTGTTTAAAAACGGGCTTACAATATTAATATTATTTAATCTAATTTCGACTTCTTGTTTAATTAAATCAGCTACTAAAAGTTGAATTTGATGAATTTGCTCATCAGGTAGTATGACTTGCATATTATTTACCTCTTGTCTCTTGCTTTAGGTTTTGAGATAATAGCAACAACAGAAATAGTTGTTGACTATTTTTGTGAATGTTTTGGGTTATCATTATTGGCTTGGTCGTTGGTATTGATAACCTTTTTTATGAATTCTATTTTTTATTATGGTATCCGTTTTTAATTTTATATGTTGTAATCTGCTCCATGAACCGATCGTTTCATGAAGTTGAAAACATACAATATTGTTATTTTAAAATAATCATAATTTTTCCCTATGGACATCTTATAAGTTACCTTTTCTGGACTAAATCCACGGTTTTTTTGTGCCTTTAAGCTCGTGTTGATACTTATTAAACCAACTCAAATGGTCTTTATTTGGCTTGAATGTATTTGTGTAAATCCGGTAAAAGTATTCTAGTAATTTTGGGGAGCTTCTCTGTCCATAGATTTGGTCAACTTTCCACAAGATTGCTAACAAGCCAGAGCCTTTTATAAGATATTGAATACTTTTTTCTAAGCTATTATCGGTGATTTTTGGTGTAGTAAAAGAAAATATACCATTTTCAAGTTGTTCTAACATTAACTTTGATATTTTATGAATCCTGTTAGATTTAGTATAGAAAAATAGATATTTATCAAGGATAGCTGATAGCATAATATTTTTGGCCTCGTTATCTGATTGACAATCAAGGAGAGCTGAGGTTAGCTGGTGTGCAAATGTTGATTTAAACTCAACTTCAAATCGAATCCAACTCTCTACCTTTTTATTTATATTGTGTTCTTGCAATTCTCTTTTTTTATCATAAATACGTACTAGAGCCTTACTGTTGTTAGAACGAGATCCGAGATAGATTGTCTCTGTCTTAAAATCCTTTGAAATATCATTAATTTGGGAAATGTTTTTAGGATATGGCTTTTTCAGGTTATCTTCTTCAATATGTTGAATACTTATTTTGTCGGAGTTTTTGTATTTTCCGTACCTAAGTTCTGTCCGTCCGCTTTCTAGGGAACGCTTTAGCTTTGAGATATTGATTTTTTCGTTGATAAAATCAACACAAATATCTATTCGACTCAATCTTGTAGTGAGAGAAGAAAATTGTAGCTCTTGTAATAAAGTGTGGACATTAATAGATTTGCCAAACTTTTCTTGAAAGGCTTGTTGATAGTTATCCCATGCTTTAGCTGAGAAATATATGATGATCCCCATTTGAGGATTGTCAGGATGATATGCAATTGATAACTGAAAAGTCGCATTGTCTATATTGAGACCGAGTGTATATCCTGGACGTAATTTTACGTTTTCATCGCTAAAATCATATAACTCAGAAAGTTTTGATAAAGACATAATTGTTTTAATATCTTTTTGAGCACGCTCTTGCCAAGATATATTTCCGTGCTTAGAATTATTATCAAATACAACTAAAGTAACTTGATCAACGGTTATGTTTATCATAAGTATCTCCTTATATTATATTTAGTGCAGTTAGCTACTGCCAAAGCCCAAGTGATACACTTGGAATAAGCCACTGTGGATTAGTTAATCTTCTCCAATCGCTTGACGATTTCGAAAAGGCTCTAACCAC
>NZ_JBZFUJ010000018.1:0-34628 GCF_058314475.1 Streptococcus sp. ELY_90 | reverse complement strand
GCGACTCACGATTAATGGTGGAGCAAGCTCCGGTATCAATCGTGCGTTCCACTTGCATGTATTAGGCACGCCGCCAGCGTTCGTCCTGAGCCAGGATCAAACTCTCATTGCTTCTTAAGTTTGAGTTCTTAACTCGTTTTTGTCATCGCTGACTTATTGTTCTTGACAGGTTAATTCCTTAACCCGCACTTGGTTCGTCTTGTTCAGTTTTCAAAGGGCTTCACCTCTTGCGAGGCAACTACTATATTCTATCAGCTCTTCCCCCCTTTGTCAACTCCTTTTCCTTACTTTTTTTCAACTAAATACTTTTCTTCTCCTAAACCTCGATCCAACAGCCCTCTGAGACTGCATGACTGCAGGGGTTGGTTGCTCATGAAGGAAGCTGGAGGTCAAAAAGAATTTTCTGTTACTCTAGCTTTTTTGCTTAGTTGATTAGAAATTAAAATCAGCAAAATTGAGCATATTTCCCATCTGAGAGACCATTTGAGACTGGATAGGATAAGAGATTGGGACGAAAGCCCCAATCTCCTTGCATCACTTATATCAATCTGAAACTTTTCATCAGGAAAGCAAGCCGTCTCTATTTTTTTAGTCAACTGTATTTTTAGTATTTAAAACACTTGACTTGCCATTACCCGAAGTGATCCGGTAATCATCATATGTATTGTAAGAATAACTGTCAGTCTCTTTATCATCGCCAGTGTATTCAACCAGAGCTGACCATGATAATTTTTGAATGATATCTCCTGATGACTCATGCTCTGAATCATAGCCGTAATAAAAATCATAGACAACCGTAAATTCAACGGAAAAAGTTGTTGGTCCGGTTTGACTTACCTTGCTGACATCAATGTCGCTAAATGTGATGGAATCGGCACTTCTATTTTTAGCACCTGTGGTATTAGTATCTACCGTATTTTTGACATCTTGGTAAAATTTATTATTGTTTCCTCCGGTAAAAACATCATCCAAATCATCTGGTGTTGTTTGTGAAGACGCATATGAACTCATTTTGCGGTAAGCTTCTGTGATAAGGGAATCTGCGGTATCACGGTCAAGAACACCTTTGGCATCCAGAGTGACCGTATCGCCATCATAGATGTCTTCTATTGCTTGAGTTCCCGATTTTAAGGATGATTTCCCGGGAAATGATTTCTGAACATAGATTTTAGATGCATCTGTGACAGCTAATTGGGAAACTTTGTACTTGCCGTCATGCAGCTTACCGATTTTACGGCTGCCTACGTACAGATCTCCATCGGTAAGATTGCTGTTAACCTGAAAGCTGAGGTATTTAACATTTAAATTAACTTTTATATTATTAGTAATAGTTTCTTCAGATGAAACCTCAAGTTTCTGACCGGATACTGCGCCTTTAGCAATAAAATTATAAGTCCCCGGATAAAGCCGTGACAATGTCTTAGTGTAAGAATCGCTGTCTGTTTTAGCAATTCTCTTGTCATTAACAAACAACTCCAAACCTTTTGTATTGACTGATACTGTAGCTGAAACGGGTTTGACAGCAACACGCCAGTCAGGAAAAATCAAAAACTTTCTGCCTATATTTTTCATCTGCCGATAGTCAGACATCAGGTCATCCATCTGCAGTGTTTTGTTTTCGTCTGCATTTCTATAGGTTAATTCTGATTTTTTAATTGGTTTTTCAGTATCGCTCCACACTTCAAATGCCAAGGCTTCAGTAACATTATGGTTAGCGGCTTTCAAATACCTTTCCGCGACCGCTTCGCGGGAAAAATACTGATTGCCGTAAATATAACCCGCTCCCAGCATAAGTAAAAGAATGAGCACCAGTGCTAATAAAGCTTTCTTCCCTTTTGACCAAGACTTTTCAGCTGGTTTTGCCAGTTCGCTGACAGATTTATTTTCTGCCGATTGGCTAATCTTAGTTAAATCAAATCCCTGACTTCGTGCCAAAAGAAATTCATCCGGCGTCGGTTGGCGGCCAGTCTGCTGTTTAAAAGTTTCCGCCCACAATTGCTTGGGAAGTTTTTCAGTCCCGGAAGCAGGTAACTTTGACCTTTGAGTTTGCTCGGTTATTTCAGCTTCAGGGTTCACAGGAATTTCATCGGCTGCATGTGAATTCTCTGCTGAAAGAGTGTTGGCATCTATCGGTAAAGACTCTTTTGTATCTGCAGCGGCAGCTGCTATTTTTTTAATTGCTTTTAAGTCAAAATCAGTCTTTTTACCCTCTAAAAATTCCTGCGGCGTTGGTTGGCGGCCAATAACTTTTTCAAATAATTCTGCCCATTTTTCTTTGCTTGCCATAGTCCCATCCTATATTTCATATAATTTAGTCAATGAATCTTTTATGCTATCCAGTCCGCCTAAAAGGTTTGCTGCAATTGTTTTATTCATGAAGAAAATGATGAGAATAAAAACAAGAAATGCAATCAGGCGCACATAAAAATTATTGAGATTTCCCAGCGAAACTTTGATATTTGCCAAAAAGGCTACTATTAAGACAGCCAAACTGACAACACTTAAAAGTGCTAAATAGATAAATACTGTCTGAATAGAGCGAATGGCCGGTACTTCTTTAATCAGATGTGAAACTGAGGACAGCCCCTCAAAAGGATTGTCCATAGAAGTGAAAGATGACACGATTTGGTAAGAATATCTGCTTGAGACAACTAATTTATTTGATGTCAGAAAGCTCAGCAAAAAGATAAGCAGATTAACAGCTGCTAAAAGCGGGGTATAAGCAGCGTATTTCCCCAGTAAGAAAGCTGTTTTTTCTTGGGATTTAGCAGCAAATTTATGAATCAAAGCCGGCAGGGCAGCTACAACAGCATAAGCAATGAAAATAATAACTGCAACAGCTATTATTTTGCTAAAACCAAAATTAGTTCGGACAGCATCTTCAACGACAGAAAAAGCTTCCGGTTCATTCATTTTAAGGCTTTCACCGCTGATGGTTATATTGATAATTGAAGTAAAAATTCTATTAACATAATTGACTAAACCGGCAGCTAAAAAGAGCGCTGCAAGAGCCAATGTTACCAGTCCGTAAGTAAACTGACTGTTTGAAGACTGCGCTGTCGGCCTTTTCAAGCCTTCCAAGAACCATGCAAAATAACTCTTCCCTTTTTCCTTTAATTGTTCAACCTGCTGGTGTGATACCGCCTGATTATCAGCCTTATTTGCGGCAAATTCCTGCTCGTACTGCGGATTTTGATTTGATTCCCTCTCAGCTGCTTTTGCGGCCGGTTTCGCAGGTTTTTGAACCATTTCGTTTTTTTCTTTTGGTTTGGCATCAGCTGCTGCATCATTCTGAAATTCTCCAGCCGCCAGAGCTTCTGCAATCTCTCTGGATGATGGTTCACGGCCATTAACTGCCTCAAAATAATCCAGCCAATCCTCTTTGTTCATGTCAATCTCCTTACAAAAATATTACATAACAAAATAAATTATAGCATGACAATTTTAAACTGACAAGGTGATAGCCGCAAGGTTTAAGACAGATTCTATCATTTCGGGGAAGACAAACAATTATCAAGGCCATTAAAAAAGCGCTGCTTAATCTTAACTGAAAACGGCTGTCCGCCATCTAAGGACAGCTCAATTTTCTGCGTTAATCAGTCCAAATTAAAAGACCGAAACTTTGTGTTCCGGTCTTCATGACTGTCATATATTTTATTTGGCCTCAATGACACCTAAATTTCCGTCTTCACGGCGATAAAGTACATTCGTTGTATTGTCATTAGCATCTGTATAAATAAAGAAGTCATGCCCCAAAAGATCCATTTGCAGGCGGGCTTCTTCAATATCCATTGGTTTCAAGGTAATATTTTTGGTTCTTACAACTTTTACTGCCGGTGTTTCTTCGATTTCTTCTGCTTCAAACTCAGTTGTAAAAACATGAGATGCCGGTTTCTTTTCACGATGTTTCTTTGCAATTTTTGTCTTATTTTTGCGAATTTGACGTTCAATCTTATCCACAACTAAATCAGTTGAACCGTACATGTCTTGAGAAATATCTTCGGCACGGAGAGTAACTGAATCGAGGGGAATCGTAACCTCAACCTTAGCTGTTTTTTCACGGTATACTTTCAGATTGACACGCGCATCTAATTCTTGATCAGCATTAAAATACTTTTCGATTTTTTTGAGTTTAGACTCAACATAGTTACGGATCGCATCTGTTACTTCAATGTTCTCACCACGAATACTATATTTAATCATAAGCTACCTCTTTTCTTGCGCTTTAGATAAGCGCTTTCTTCACTATTATTATATCGCTTTCATGAAAATTTGCAAGCCTTTTTATCATCTTGCCAAAGAAAAGGACTTTATTGTTTTCACACCGTTTTCAAGCAACAGCTGCCTGGCTAACTGAATCGTAGCGCCTGTCGTGTAAATATCGTCGACCAATATAACCTTAGCAGGTATTTCTTTAGTTTTTCTTAAATAAAAAAACTGCTGACTGGACAGCCTGTCCTGCCGTGTTTTGCTCGATTGCTTAATGCTGTCATTCTTTTCCAATAATTGGCTGTAAGGCAGTTTTGCTTCATCCAAAAAAGCCTGTACCTGATTAAATCTGCGGGCCTTTAAACTTGAAGGGCTGAGCGGAATGGGAACCAGCGTATAGCCGCGGCAGTTTTTTAATGCTTTTCTGACAGTACTTGCAAAAACCTTCCTCAAAAGATAATCTCCTTGAAACTTATAAGCGCTAAAATAATCTTTCATGGCTTGATTATAGCAAAAGACTGCCTTATGATTGACCGCTTGTCCTTTGCTTTGCCAATAAAGGCAGTCCTGGCAATAAGTACTGATACCATCTTTACAGCAAGCAGGACAATGACTGTCCGAAATGCGCTGAAATTTGGAAAAACAACTGCTGCAAACCGCATCCTCTGCAGCACTCAGGAAAAAGATGGAAGAAAAACCCAAGCCCTTTTCAAACGGTGACCGGCATATCAGACAGTTCATGTAAAACCTCCTCTTCGATTCATTTCTTTTATCTCGAAGACAGCCCTTTTAATCGCTTTATTGAGACCGTTATGAAAGAAAATCAAAGTTCCTGTCGGACGAGACGATGAACGTCCGACACGGCCGGCAATTTGTATCAAAGCTGTCTTGGTAAACAGACGGTGGTTGGCCGCCATTACAAAAACATCAACATCAGGAAAGGTGACCCCTCTTTCTAAAATCGTCGTTGACACCAGAATGTGAATTTGGCCGCTTCTGAACTGCTCGATCTTTTCCAGCCGGTCCGCACTTAAACTGGAAACAAACTCAATGGATTCTTCCGGAAAATACTTTTGCAGAGATTCCGTAAAAAACGACCCTAGTTCAATATGAGGAAAGAAAATCAGCAAGGGAAAGCGGCTTTGCCGCTGCTTTCGCACATACCTTAAAAAACGGGCAGGAAGTCTTTGCTTATCTGCTTTTTCAAGAGAAAAATTCAGCCAAACAGTTTGAGGCACAACCAAAGGTTTGGCGTGAAAACGTCTGGCTAAATGCAGTTTTTTCAGCTTTCCTTGCTTAATCTGCCTATCCAGCTGCTCTGTTGAAGTGGCCGTTAAATATACCCTGACACCATCAGATTTAAGACAGTTATTTAAAGCATAGTGCAGCATTTTGTTATCAACAAAAGGAAAGGCATCAACCTCATCTACAATTAAAAGATCAAAAGCTTGATAAAACCTTAAAAGCTGGTGTGTCGTCGCAATAACTAGCGGACTGCGTTCATAGCTTTCCGATTCTCCGTGCAGTAGACTGATAGAGCAGGTAAAATCACGGCTTAAACGTTTGTACAGCTCCAGACAGACATCAATCCGAGGGCTGACCAGCGCCGCTGCTTTGCCCTGCCTGAGGGTATCATCCAGCGTGCCATAAATCATCTCTGTCTTTCCCGCTCCGGTTACAGCATGGACAAGTATACTTTCTTTATTTTGAACAGCCTCTCTCAAGCTGTCTGAAACAGCCTTCTGAAAAGGAGTCAGCTCCCCCTGCCAGCTCAAGGCCTGAGTTTCAGGAAATGCCTGTTGCTCAAAGTAAAAGAGTTTTTCCCGGCTGCTGATCCGCCCGAACACAAGGCAGCTCCTGCAATAAACAGAGCCGTCAGGCAAACTGGTGTCTGCGCTGTTTTTACTGCCGCAGCGGTTGCAAATAAAATAAGGAAACTGCTCTGTCATAGCCGGTAAGGTTCGGGCGTGCTTTTTTAGGCTGTCATCCAGCTGATTTTCGGGCCATAAACGGCCATAATAATTTTTCAGTAGTTCCATCAATTTTACTATTCGTAAAAAGTTATAAAAACCGACTTGCACCTTTTCAAAAAAACGGGTACACTTTGTCTATGAACTATCGTACAATTGCCAAAGACGGCAGCACAGAAGAGATTCTTAAAAAATCCCGCTTTATCTGTCAGGCCAAAAGGATTCACTCAGAAGCCCAAGGACGCGATTTTATTGCTCAAATCAAAAAAGAGCATTATAAAGCCACCCATTCCTGCTCTGCAATGATTATCGGGGAAAACGGTGATATTAAGCGCTCCAGCGATGACGGGGAACCCAGCGGCACCGCAGGAGTTCCGATGCTCAGTGTCCTTGAAAAAAACCACCTGACCAATCTTGCAGTCGTTGTTACCCGCTATTTCGGCGGTATTAAATTAGGAGCCGGCGGTCTTATCCGTGCTTACTCAGGAAGTGTGGCAAGTACAATCAAGACACTGGGAATGGTCGACGTTAAGGAACAGACTGGGCTTAAGCTGGAATTAAGCTATCCCCAGTATCAAAATTTTGCCAATTTCTTAAATGCACATGACCTGCAGGAACACGATACCGATTTTGCTGTCAATGTCACTACGACGATCTATGTTGATGAAGAAGATATTGACAGCATCCAAAGCAGCTTGAGTGATTTTTATCAGGGAAAAGTCAGCAGCCGTATTGCCGGCAGCCAAATCGTTGAAATTCCTGTAAGGTGATATGATTTATTTATCACCGTGATAAATAATTTATATTTTACAAAGCCTCTTTTTCAGCCTATACTGGAAGCAAATCAATTTTGCGAGGTATAGTATGACGACAAAAATTTACGATAATATCACCGAATTAATCGGGAACACACCGATTGTGAAACTAAACAAGGTTGTGCCTGCCGATGCTGCTGATGTCTATCTCAAACTTGAAGCTTTCAACCCCGGATCATCAGTCAAGGACCGCATTGCCTTAAACATGATTGAAGATGCTGAGGAACGCGGTATTATAAAACCCGGAGACACTATTGTTGAACCAACCAGCGGCAATACAGGTATCGGGCTTTCTTGGGTCGGTGCAGCAAAAGGTTATAAGGTTATCATTACGATGCCTGAAACAATGAGCGTTGAGCGCCGTAAAATTATCCAAGCCTACGGAGCCGAACTTGTTCTAACACCAGGCAGTGCCGGAACCAAGGGAGCGATTGAAAAAGCTCATGAAATTGCTAAGGAAGTAGGCGGCTGGGTTCCTCTCCAATTTGACAACCCTGCTAATCCAAAGACGCATGAACTGACAACAGGTCCAGAAATCTTGGATGCCTTCGGTTCACACGGGCTTGATGCTTTTGTAGCCGGAATCGGTACCGGCGGCACAATCACCGGTGTTTCACGTGTCCTCAAAAAGGATAACCCCGATATTAAGATCTATGGCCTTGAGGCTGATGAATCAGCTGTTCTTTCCGGCGATAAACCAGGTCCTCATAAGATTCAAGGCATCTCAACCGGGTTTATTCCGGTAGCACTTGATACGCATTCGTATGATGAAGTTATCCGTGTTAAATCTGATGATGCTTTGGCAACCGGCCGCAATTTCGGCGGTAAAGAAGGTTTCCTTCTGGGTATTTCTGCCTCAGCTGCCGTTTGGGCTGCGATTGAAGTGGCTAAAAAGCTCGGAAAAGGCAAAAAAGTTTTGGCTATTGCACCGGATAACGGAGAACGCTATCTTTCAACAGCCCTGTATGAATTTGACTGAGAATCATTTTACGGCAGTGGGCTTAACACCTAGTGCCGTCTTTTATAGCAAACGAAAAAGAGCAGAGAATTCACGCTCAGTGTGAATTTTTCTGCTCTTTTTAAAATACCATTTAATAAAAGTGCTTGTGAAGCCGGTTACTGTTACTCTATTCCTGAGCTTCCTTATGCCGATCCTGCAAGTAATCAAGATTTTCCTCAATCCAGACAGGCAAATTATCAGCCAAAGGCTTAAAACCAATGTTTAAACGACTGTTGGAAAAACGATGCCGATGCTGATAATGGTGCTTTTCTTCTTCTAAGGTTCGCAAAGACAGACTGGCTTTTTGGCTGTATTCATCATAGTCGACAACCTGAACAAGGACTTCCTCACCTACAGATAAGGTTCGATAAATATTATCAATATAGCCCGTTTTAATTTCCGAAATATGAATGAGACCTATTGATCCGTTCGCCAGCTGAACAAAGGCACCATAGGGTTTGATACCGGTAATTTCTCCCTTTATCTTATCACCGATCTTCATCGTCAGTCACCTCAACGGTTTCAATGACAACCTCTGTTACCGGACGGTCTGAAGCATCTGTCGAAAGATTGGCAATCTCATCTAAGACATCAAAGGAAGCCTGATCAGCCAGCTGTCCAAAGACAGTGTGGCGGCGGTCAAGGTGCGGGGTGCCGCCATTATCCGCATAAGCAGCCGCAATTTCCTGCGGCCAGCCGCCGCGCTCCAGTTCTTCAGCACTGTAAGGGAAATTTTGGTTCTGAACAATGAAAAACTGACTGCCGTTGGTATTGGGACCTGCATTTGCCATTGACAGGGCACCGCGAAGGTTGTAGAGTGCTTCTGAAAACTCATCTTCAAAACGCTGACCGTAAATAGACTCTCCGCCCATACCGGTACCGGTCGGATCGCCCCCTTGAATCATAAAATCTTTGATGATTCGGTGGAAGATAACACCATCATAATAACCGTTCTTAGCCAATCCAATAAAATTAGCGACCGTTTTGGGTGCTTGTTCCGGAAATAATTTTACTGTTAAATCGCCGTGGTTAGTCTTAATAACTGCTGCAGGAACATTGATACTGTCCAAATTCAACTGCGGAAACTGTACTTTTTTTTCTGTCAAACCTAATTCCTCCAAGGCATATAAAATGCCGTCTTCTTCTACATTTTTTGTAATAAAATCAGCCTTTTCTTTCAAATCACCATGACCATTGCCCATAGCAACTGTGACACCGACGTAATCAAACATTTCAAGATCATTCAGACCGTCACCAAAGAAAAGGACATTCTCAGGCTTTAGATGGGCTCTTTTTAAGACATGAGCCAGACCTGATGCTTTAGAGACACCGTTTTTGATGACATCAGACGAGTTGGGATGCCACCTGACAAAACGGATATCCTTAGCCAGCTCGGCCGGCAGCTGCAAGCTGTCACCGACATCTTCAAAGGTCCACATATGATAAACATTGTGTTTTTGATAAAAATCCGGATCAACATCGCACAGACCGTAAACCGGCACAAGCGCTCTGTCAACTAAATCCGTACGCCTTGAGACAACAGCCTTATCCTTACCGGCAAAACCGTAGTCAATACCAACTTCCTGACACCAGGCAATATATTTTTCGATAATAGCCTTGTCAATAGGATCGTTGAAAATTTCATTGTTCTCATGGTCAATCACGTAAGAACCATTAATGGTAACAAAAAAGTCGGGCTCCAAAGCACGAATTTCAGGAACAACACCATAAGGCGCTCTGCCCGAAGCAATACCCGTCAGAATCCCCTGCTTTTTCAGACTTTCAAAAGCAGTTGTGACTGATGGTGGCATGTAGCCGCTGTCTTTGATACGAAGCGTGTCATCGATATCAAAAAAGACAGCTTTAACTTTTTCAGCCTTGTGTTTTAATCCAGAATTCATCCTTCAGCCCCTTGCAAACTCATTTCTTTTATTATTATAACATACTAATCGTCATCCTGCGGTACCAAATGATGCTGAAAAGCATAGACCACTGCCTGCGTCCGATCGTCCACCTGCAGTTTGGACAGAATATTAGAGACATGCGTTTTTACAGTTTTTAAAGAGATGAAAAGTTCATCAGCTATTGTCTGATTGTCATAACCTTTGGCAAGCAGCTCCAAAATATCTCTTTCCCGGGCAGTCAGATCTTCATGCAAATCAGGATTGTCATGATGGGCTTTAATCTTCTTATCAACTTCCGTTTCAATCGCCAAATCGCCTTTGGCCACCTTTTTGATGGCATTCAGAATTTCTGCTGCGCTGGAAGTTTTCAGCATGTAGCCCTTGGCTCCGGCTTCAATAACAGGATAAATTTTCTCGTTATCCAAATAGCTGGTCAGCACCAAAATTTTAGCATCCTTCCATTCCTTCAGGAGCTCAAGAGTGGCTTCAACACCGTCCATTTCAGGCATGACAAGATCCATCACGACTACATCGGGCTTTAATTGCAAGGCCAGTTCAATCCCTTCGCGGCCGTTACCGGCTTCTCCGACAACTTCAACATCTTCCTGCAGGTTAAGAAAACTCTTCAGCCCCAGCCTTACCATCTCATGGTCATCAACCAGAATAACCTTTATTTTACTCATCAACATCTCCTTTCATTATCGGTACATGAATATCCATAACAACACCTTTGTCTTTAGCACTTAAAAAATGTACGGTCCCCGCGAGATCGTTGACACGGTCTTCGATATTTTTCAAACCGTAACTCAGATCACGGACAGCATCCATATCAAAGCCGATACCGTTATCAATCATTTTGAGCTGAACCTCAGAAGACGTCTGATACAGATAGACTTCCATCCGGCTTGCTTTGGCATGCTTCAGTGTATTGCTGATAAATTCTTGGGCAATGCGAAAGAAATTACTTTCAATCGCTTTGGGGAGCTTATCAATATTTTCCTTATACACAACTTCGATATTGCTTTTATCTGTCAGCTCTTTGATGATCATGGCCAGTCCTTCTGAAAGTGTCTTGCCTTCCAGCTCAGTAGGGCGAAGATGCAAAAGAAGAACCCGCAGATCATTTTGAGCATTGTTCAGCATATCCTCAACAGCTAAGAGCTGGGTCTGCAGCTGCTTCTTTTCTAATTGTTCCAGATTATGCGAAACGCCCGACAGAATCATCGAAGAGGCAAAGAGCTCCTGACTGACCGTATCATGCAGATCACGGGCAATCCTTTTTCTCTCCTTTTTGACGATTTCCTGACTGCTGGTAATATAAGCATTCTCTGTTTTTTGCAAATTATTGGTCAGCTGCTGCATCTTATTTGATAAGCGGTTGACATTTTTCCCCAGCTCTGTGTCATCTTCCTGACTAATAGTTTGATTGAGCAAAATCCGCCTTAGATTTTGATTCAAATGCCTTTTGCTGTTATCATCAACAATCATCCAGACCAAGAGCAAAAGAAAGGTCAGAGAGATGAAGGCTGCAAGGAGCGACAAGATAAACTGCTCCATAACAACCCAATCTTTCAGTAAATCATCTAAATCAAGGTTGAGGCTGTTGATGATGACAAAAACAATAGAAATAACGGTAACCGCAGCATAAAGGAAAATCATGAAAATGGTTCGTTTTCTCATATCCGTTCCACCTCCACTACTCCTGCAATGACATTCACAATAATCTTGACTGATTTGGTCAGATCCTGCCTGCTGTCTGCCAGCTTAATGGTCTCATTGCGCAGATCATATTCGGGCGAATTAAAGAAGCGAACATTCCCATAAATACTGCTGACATCTAATTTGACAGCGACATCAACAGGAACTAAAATCTTGGTTGGCCCGTAGACCTTGCGAATCATGACAAGATTGTTCTGTCCCGTCACAATCACCTGACTCAAATTGATGATATCACTTCCGCTTAAGCGAATCACATTGATATCATCAAAGGCATATGAATCAGTCTCAATATACTCATTGTTACCGATCCATTGATGCGGTTTTTTGCTGACATTGAGCCCTTCTTCCTGCAGCTTTAATAAGGCGTAACGGTTTTTCTTTTTAACCTGAGCAAAGTGGTTAATCATGACATAAAGAATTCCCACAAGCACCGCAGCGATGGTATAGGGGTTGAGCATGAAAATCAGAAAAAGCAGGAGCAAGCTGGCCGTCAGCAGAAAATCATTTTTACTGCCCAAGTGGTAAAATCTCAGGGCTAAAAGCGTAATCACCAGAATCAAGATGAAACTCGATAAATCACTGGCTAAAATAGTCATAAAGGCCAGAGCAATCAGGATCGTCTCTACAACTAGAAAAAATTGGAATTTTCGCATAGGCTACCTTCAAGTCTTATAATTCTTAGTCATTGTACCAAAATTCAAGATAAATTTCATCTGCTTAGCGGCAGTCAAAAAGGAGAAGACCTGCCAGAATCGGCTGTTTCTTCTCCTTCTTTTTTATTATTTCAAACATTATTCTGAGCTTTCTGACTCAGCCTCAGAAGCTGCCTCGCTGGTTGTGGCTTCTGTTGACTCTTCTGCCACCGTTGTCGGTGCCTCGGTTTCTTCAGATGAAGACGGCTGAGGTTCAGGGATTTCTGTTTCCGAAACATAGAGGATGACATCATCATCAGACGATAGGCTGACAGTTTCTCCGTAATAAGGATTTTGCCCTACAACCACAGATGAAGAAGCAGGTGATGAAATTTCTGTTGAGTAATCACTGGCATCGTATACCTTTATACGCTTTGCGGAAATACCCATGGTTGTTAAGGTATTGACTGCTTCATCATAGGTCATATTTTTGAAATTCGGCATGGTCATTTTAACAACTTTGAGAGTAATCTTTTTACCGCTGCCGGGACGGTAAGTTTTTCCGGCTTTTGGCGACTGGCCGATTACCGTACCGCCGCTGTACTCATCTGATGAAACTTCTTTCAGGACAATCTTTCTTTTGGAAACGCCGTAATTGTTGGTCAGATTGTCAATAACATCCTGATAGTCCTGACCGGTATAGTCTTCCATTTTAAAGCCCTTGGAGCTGGCAACAAAAATATCAACCTTGGAACCTTCGCGCTTTTTAGTTCCTGCGCTTGGATTCGTGCGGACAACTTCGCCGTCATCTGCACTGTCATCTTCAATCTTATGAACCTGACCGACCTTTAAACCTGAATTTCTGATGGTTGTTTTAGCAGACGACAGCTTATTGCCGGAAACATCCGGTACAGAGACAGTGCCGGGCTTCGTCAAAATAAGATAAGCTAAAATGATGATTCCAATAAAAACCAGAGCGAAGAAAAGCTTGAAGAAACGGGATAAAAAGCGCCCCTTCTTTTTAGGCTTATCCTGAACTTTGGGTTTTGGATTAGGCTGACTGGCCGGTTTATCCGGATTGGTCGCCTTATTTTTTAAAGTCTGAGCAGCTGAAGCCGCTGTTGCAGCCTGTTCGAGTTTTGGCAGTGGTTTTGTATCCGCAGCATCATTAAAGACCAATTTCTTTTCACGGCTGCGGCTGGGCTGCAGGCAAGTTCTTAAATCCCGCAGCATTTCCTCAGTTGACGTGTAGCGATTCGTCAGCCGCTTGGCCGTTGCCTTGATCACAACATTTTCCAAAGCCTGAGGAACGTTTTTATTTTCTGCAATGATCGACGGCAGCGGTTTTTGGAAATGCTGCAGAGCAATCGTTACAGCGCTGTCGCCATCATAAGGGATATGCCCTGTCAGCATTTCAAAGAGCATGATACCCATAGCATAGATATCACTTTGAACTGTAGCTTTTGAACCGCGCGCCTGCTCAGGAGACAGATAATGAACACTGCCCAGCATTGAATTTGTCTGTGTCAGGCTGGTTTCGGCAAAGGCTACGGCAATACCAAAGTCTGTTACCTTAGCTGTACCGTCCTTGGTCAAAAGCACATTTTGAGGTTTCAAATCCCGATGAATAATACCCTTTTGATGGGCAAGAGTCATTGCGGAAAGAACCTCTTTCATAATGCGGATTACTTCAGCATTTGATAAAGGGGCGTGATCTTGAATGTATTTTTTCAAGTCAGCACCGTCAACATATTCCATTGCAAGGAACTGCTGACCGTCTTCTTCTCCAATGTCACGAATAGCAACGATATTAGGATGATTGAGTTCTGCCATGGCCCGCGCTTCCCGCTGGAAACGCGTCACAGCAACCTGATCTGTCTGATAATTGGTTCGCAGCACCTTGATGGCTACTTCCTCATTATCCAAAATTAGATCATTAGCTAAATAAACATCGGCCATCCCGCCTCGTCCGATAGATTGGAGAATTCGATAACGACCAGCAAATAATTTGCCAATCTGAATCATTCATCTCCCTCTCTTTCGGCGTGGACTAAAGCAACGGTAATATTATCAAGACCGCCTGCATCGTTGGCCAATTGAATCAAATATCTGGCTTTTTCATCCAGATCTTTGCTGTCATCGCTCAAGGCATTGACAATGACTTTGTTGGAAATCATATTAGTCAGACCGTCACTGTTGACCAGTAGATAATCTCCCGCTTCTAAGGTTTGAATCCCAAGATCGGGTTCCACCGGATTAGCCTGACCGATAGACTGGGTGATAATGTTCTTTTGCGGATGGCTGGCTGCTTCTTCTTCAGTCAGCTGACCGGCTTTGACCAGTTCGTTAACCAAAGAATGATCACTCGTTAATTGAGTGTAGACACCATCGTGAATCAAGCCGATACGTGAATCGCCGATATGGGCGAAAAGAACATTGTTATCAACAACAACCAAGGCTTCGATTGTCGTCCCCATTCCTTGAAAATCTTCTGTTTGTCCTAACTCATAAATACGGCGGTTAACTGTTTCAATATTGCTGACCAGCCAGTCACGGATCTGACCCAAATCGGTCAAATCAGTATCAACCCATTCGCGGCCCAAATCGGTAACCGTCATCTCACTGGCAATATTTCCGGCACGGTGTCCGCCCATACCGTCTGCCAATACGATCAGGGTATTCCCGGAACGATTATCAAATTTATTGATAAAATCTTGATTATTGGAGCGTTTTTGCCCAATATCTGTAAAAAGGGAAATTTTCATGTGTTCCTTGTCTGACAAAGTCAGCCTCCTTCTTCTAAATCCTATGAAATCCGCTTTACCTGGCTGATAAAAAAGCCATCTGTAAGATATTGCTCAGGCGTAATCACAAGACAGCCGTCAACAGCAATATCCTCTTTCTCATGATATAATTTGACCTGTTCAAAATTCGGATGCTTATCCAAAAATTGTTTCAGTACTATTTGATTTTCTTCTTTAAAAATAGTACACGTACTGTATGTTATTATACCACCTTTTTTTATAGTTTGGCAAACGCTGTCTAAAATTTCCAGCTGGATTTTTTGCAGGCTGAGGAAGTCCTGATTAGCTTTATTGTATTTGATATCAGGTTTGCGCCTGATTAGTCCGATACCCGAGCAGGGAGCATCAACTAAAATTTTATCAAAAGTATCAGGAGCAAAGTGCTCGTGAACTTGTCTGGCATCTAATTTTTGCGTTTTTATCCTGTCAGAAAGTTTGAGGCGCTCTGCATTGTCTTGGATTAGTTTTAATTTATGATCATACAAATCCAGTGCGATTAGCTGACCGCTTCCCAAATAAGAAGCCATGTGGACGGCCTTGCCGCCGGGAGCACTGCAGGCATCAAGAACACAATCGTCTTCCTGAATGGCTAAAGTTGGTGCGACCAGCTGGCTGCTTTCATCTTGGACAGTAATTTTCCCTTCTTTAAAAAGAGCACTGTCGGTAAAATGACCTGATGCTTTGACCAGTCCCACCGGAGACAGCAAAGACTTATCTGCACCAGTCAGCTGCTTTACTGCTTCCATTTCGGCGGGATTGATTACACGAATACTGGCTTTGCTGCGGACCAAAAGGCTTTTGAACATAGCAAGAGCCCTGTCTTCGCCAAATTCATCAATCATTTTTTTGACCAGCCAAACCGGCAGCGAATAAGCTACCGAATAGCGCTTGTTCTTTCGCTTAATGGCTTTTATATCCGGTTTTTCCTGCCGCAAAAATTCTCTTAAAACAGCATTAACCAGCTTATCAGCTCCTCGGTGCCGCTTTTTGGCAATCGTTACCGCATCATTGACAATAGCATGCTCAGGAATCTTGTCCAGATAAAGAATCTGGTAAAGGCTGAGCATCAGCAGATAATAAACCCAGGTATCCATTTTTTCACGGTCTTCAATGTAGTGGGCCAAGTACCACTCCAGAGTGATTTTCCGCGTTAACGTTCCGTAAACTAGCTCTGTCAGCAGAGCTCTATCCTGCTGCGATAGCCGGTGCTTTGTCAGATAATGACTGAGAGCAATATTGCTGTATGCTCCTTTATCAAAAATTTCGGTTAAAACAGCGAGAGCACCGCTGCGTGCCAGCTGCTTAGTCTCCAAAATAATCACCTACTTTAAGTTTTTGACCCGAGCCGTTTAAAAAGTCAGCAATACTCATTTTGGGCTTGCCCGCCGGCTGCACTGTTGTTAAGGACAAAGCTCCCTGAGCTGCAGCAACAACCAAACTTTTCTTGGTTTTTTCAATAATTTCACCGGGTTTTCCTTTGCCGTCAGTTTCTTTTGCTTCATAGATTTTAAAACGCTGCTGATTTAAAAGAGTGTGAGCAACCGGCCAAGGATTCATCCCCCGCACCTGATTGAAAATAACACGGGCTGATTTATTCCAATCAATTCTTTCTTCCTCAGAAGTGATATTAGGTGAAAAACTGACCTGGCTTTCATCCTGAACTTTGGGCTCAATTTTGCCCGCTATATAGTTCGGCAACACCTCTAAGAGCAAATCCCGTCCCAAGACAGCCAGCTTTTCAAACAAACTTCCGACATTATCATCATCGCTGATCGGTATTGACGCCGAGGCCACCATATCACCGGCATCCATTGCTTTAACCATTTCCATGATCGTTACACCGGCTTCCTTGTCTCCGTTGATAAGAGCATAGTGGATAGGAGCTCCGCCTCTGTATTTGGGCAGCAGCGACGCGTGAACATTGACAGCAAAATCAACACTGTCAATCAGCTTCATCGGCAAAAACTGACCAAAAGCTGCGGTGACAATGCCATCTGCTCCTAAGGCAATCAGCTCAGTCAGCTCTTGAGAGCCTGAGAGTTTTTCAGGCTGATAAACGTTCAAGCCGTGCTCCAAAGCTACTTGCTTTACAGGCGTCATCTTGATTTCTTTTTTACGGCCGACAGCTCGGTCGGGCTGAGTGACAACTGCTGAAATCTCATAGCGCCCGTCTGCCAGCAGACCTTTGAGAACAGTCGCTGAAAAATCGGGTGTCCCCATAAAAATTAATTTTGTCATATTCACCTCGTTAATCGTGTTGATAGTTGAAACTTTCTTACATGAAGCTCTGCGGCTCATGATCAATAATCAAGCGCAGATTACGGTTTTCTTTTTTCTGCGTTAAATCCAGAATCTGGTTCAAAACAGATTCCAAGTGCTCTTCAAAGCGGTACTTAATAATAATTTGATAGTGATATAGATTATGTGTTCTCGCGATAGGCTTTGGCGTCGGTCCTAAAATTTTAATCTTATCGGTCAGTTCAGTCCGAAGCAGACCTACTACTTCATAAGCTTTTTTAATGACCTCTTGCTCATCTTTATGTGACAGCGTCAGCCCCACCGTAAAATAGTAGGGCGGATAAGCCAGACTTCGGCGAATGCCCATTTCATAGTGATAAAAAGCTTCATAATCCTGATCCTTAGCCATTTGAATGGCGTAATGATTTGGATTATAGGTCTGAATCAAAACATCCCCGGGCTTATCAGCCCGCCCTGCTCTGCCGGCCACCTGCGTTAATAGCTGGAAAGTCCGTTCACTGGAGCGAAAATCAGGCAGATTTAAAGAAGTATCAGCATTCAAAACGCCCACCAAGGTGACATTCGGAAAATCAAGACCCTTTGCAATCATCTGAGTGCCCAGAAGGATATCTGCCTCTCCTTTGCCAAAAGCTCGAAGAATTTTTTCATGTGCCCCTTTTTTCCTTGTCGTATCAACATCCATGCGCAGCACCCGGGCTTTAGGCAGCACTTGCAGCAATTCATCATAAGCTTTTTGTGTCCCGGTTCCATAATAGCGAATCTTCTTGCTGCCGCAGTTGGGACAGGTGTGCGGAATGCCCTTAGAAAAACCACAGTAATGACAGTTCATGGTTTTTGTATCCATGTGCAGGGTTAAGGAAATATCACAGTTAGGACAGTTATCAACATAGCCGCAGTCACGGCACATGATAAAGCTGGAATAGCCGCGGCGATTGAGCATAAGCACAACCTGTTCCTGCCTGTCTAAGCGCTCCTTAATCTTATCAATCAATACTGGCGTTAGATTACTCACTTCCTGCCGTCCTATAAAATCGCGGAAATCAACAATTTCTACCTTAGGCACCTGAGCCAAAGGATTGGCTCGCCTGGACAGTCTCAGCAGTTGATAGACATTGCGGCTGGCTCGGGCTCTGCTTTCAATGCTGGGCGTAGCACTGCCCAGAACAAGTACGGCCTTGTGATACTCAGAGCGCAGCAAGGCAACGTCACGCGCATGATAACGAGGATTTGACTCCTGTTTATAGCTCGCTTCGTGTTCCTCGTCAATAATGATGGCACCAATATTTTCAAGAGGTGCAAAGATGGCTGAGCGCGCACCGACAACAACCTTAGCCTGACCGGATTTTATCTTGCGCCATTCATCAAATTTCTCACCGTCTGACAAGCCTGAATGCATAATGGCTACCAGACTGCCAAAGCGAGAAATAAATCGATTGGTCATCTGGGGGGTCAAGGAAATTTCAGGCACCAAAACAATGGCTGTCTTTCCCATTTTCAAGACTCTGTCTATAACATGCAAATAAACTTCCGTTTTACCGCTTCCGGTAATCCCCTCTAACAAGTAAGGTTTACTGCCTAGTCCAATAGCAGCTGTGATGGTTTCAACCGCTCCCTGCTGTTCTTCATTCAAATCCAAAAAGTCAGACTGGGGAACATCTGCAAAGTAAGCAGCGCTGCGGTTGACTTCTATTTCTGATAGGTTAAGAATGCCTTCTGAAATAAAGTAATTCACAACTTCCCGCGAAAAAAGGGAAAACAGCTCAGAAAGCGCCTGATTCTGCGGATGTTTGATCAGGTAGTCTTTTAACTCCTGCCGCTTTTTGGCACGTTTGCTGACCGTTAAGGCTGCTAATTTTTCCAGATCCACTTCATAATACTTTTGTGTCTTAATGCTCTTTTTATCTTTGGCAATGTAAGAAACAGCAATTTTCCCGGCTTGAATCAAACGCAGACTTTTCAGCTGAGCTTCCTGACTTAACTGTGAGAAATTAATTTCTTTTCTGCCGCCAAAAATCAGTGTTTTATCTTCCTGAGACAAGCCATCTTGGGCTTTTAGGAGCCGATCATAGTTTGAATTTAAAAGGCTTGGAATCATCGATTTCAAGATTGAAATCTTATAAGAAAAAACCGTCCTGCGCAGCTGATCTGCCAGCAGCAGCTGTTCCTGATTGAGCACCGGCTCTGGATCTAAAACTTCTGCCAAAGACTTTAAATGCTCATCTTCTCCTTCAGCAATATTGACTACAAACCCCTGCAGCAGACGGTTTCCCCTGCCAAAAGGAACATGAACACGGGAACCTGCCACAAGGACCGATGACAGTTCTTCTGGAATTTTATAAGAGAAAGGTTTGTCCGTCTGCATCAAAGGCACATCGACAATAACCTCTGCAATTTTTACCATCATCTACCTCAAATATGAAAAATCTAAGATTGCTGCCAACCTTAGATTTTTTCACCTTCTTCTTCCTTTTCTTTAGCAATTTGTTCCTTGATTTTACGTTCTTCTTCTTCCTTAGCCAGACGTTCAGCTTCAGCTTTGGCACGCACAGCTGCGCGTTTAGCTTCTGGATCAGGGTGGATAACAACATTGCCTGCTTCAATTTCCTCAAGTGCTTGCAGGGTCGGCTTCACTGATGAAAATTCCTGTGTTGGTTTTGCACCGGCTTCAAGTTCATGGGCACGTTTAGCCTGCAGCATAACAAGGGAATATTTTGACGGTACTTTATCCAATAAAGTATCAATCGAAGGTTTTAACATCATAGGTCTGTCTTCTCTTTTCTAATTTATCTTAAAGGTAATTCTTCTTTAATCATTTTATCATAGCGCCCGATGACACGCTCAACACGGTAATGCTCTGTTTCGATAATATGCTTAACGCGCTCTGCGGCCAAATCAACCTCATCATTGACCACCGCATAATCATATTCGCGCATAAGAGCAATTTCTTCCTTGGCACGCTCGATACGCTGGGCAATGACTTCCTGACTGTCGGTTCCGCGGCCCACCAAGCGATCTTTTAATTCGGCTAAATCAGGCGGTGTCAGAAAGATAAAAACACCATCCGGAACTTTTTTCTTAACCTGAAGTGCTCCTTGAACTTCAATTTCCAAGAAAACATCAATGCCCTTATCAAGTGTTTCGTTGACATAAGTCAGAGGCGTTCCGTAATAATTGCCGACATATTCTGCATATTCCAGCATCTGGCCCTGTCTGATGAGCTCTTCAAATTCTTCACGTGTCCGAAAGAAATAATCAACACCGTCAGTTTCACCGGGTCTTTGCGGACGCGTTGTCATTGAAACTGAATACTCAAATTTATGGTCAGGTGTTGAAAAAATTTTCTGCCTGACAGTTCCCTTGCCGACACCGGAAGGTCCTGAAAAAACGATTAACAAACCACGTTCAGACATTTTTAGCTCCTTAAAGTTTCTGTTTCTAGTTTAACAAAAAGACACTTGTTTATCAAGAAAATTTTACCCGCTTCTGCTCTCACGATCCAGGCAAAACCATGACAGGCCGCAGAACCAGCTGATAAAAAATCTCAGTCTGATCGTTTGCTTTTCCAAAGCGGTCTGTCACTTTTTTGCAAGTACAAAAAAGAACAAAGCAAAATCGATCTTTCAAGGAATCAACCTTACTTTGTTCTTTCAAGTTAGCTCTGCAGCAATCTGCCCAAGCAGCTGCTCATTTTTTATTTGGCATAATCAACGGCACGCAGTTCACGGATAACCGTAACCTTGATATTGCCCGGATAATCCAGATTGCTTTCAATTTTTTCACGGACTTTATGAGCCATGATGGTCACATCGTCATCTGACAGCTTGGCAGGCTCTACCATGATGCGGATTTCACGTCCCGCCTGAAGGGCATAACTGTTTTGAACACCTTCAAAGCTTGTTGCGATCTCTTCCAGATCGCGCAGACGCTTAATGTAATTTTCCATGGATTCATTGCGGGCACCCGGACGGGCAGAGCTGAGAGCATCTGCTGCAGCTACCAGCACAGCAATGACCGATTCCGGCTCAACATCGCCGTGGTGGCTGGCAATAGTATTGATAACAACCGGATGTTCCTTATACTTGCGGGCAAATTCTGTCCCGATTTCAACGTGGCTGCCTTCAACCTCACGGTCAATAGCTTTCCCGATGTCATGAAGGAAACCTGCACGGCGGGCCAAATCAATATTTTCACCCAACTCACTGGCAAGCAGACCAGCCAATTTCCCGACTTCAACCGAGTGGCGCAGAACATTTTGACCGTAAGACGTCCGGAATTGCAGACGTCCCATCAGTTTAATCAGGTCCGGATGAAGATTTGGAGCACCAATTTCAAAGGCAGCGGCTTCACCGTATTCACGGATGCGGTTATCCATTTCCAAACGGTTCTTTTCAACCAGTTCTTCAATCCGAGCCGGGTGAATGCGTCCGTCCTGAATAAGAGCTTCCAGAGTCATTCGCGCAATTTCTCTGCGAATAGGATCAAATCCTGATAATACAACCACTTCCGGAGTATCATCAATAATGATATCAATTCCGGTCAGACTCTCCAGTGTCCGGATATTGCGGCCTTCCCGGCCGATAATGCGCCCTTTCATACTGTCATCAGGCAGATGGACCGTTGTAATCGTCTGCTCTGTCACATAGTCCCCTGCTAAACGCTGCATAGCCTGAGCCAACAGATTTTTAGCTGACTTATCAACCTTATCTTTGACTTCACGGTCAGCTTCTTTAATGCGGCTGGCAATATCATGCGACAGGTCTTTTTCTGTTTGAGAAAGAATAATGTCACGCGCTTCTTCCTGACTGAGAGCTGCTACTTTTTCCAGCTCTTGAGTTTTCTTCAGTTCTAATTGTTCAACTTGCTGCTCACGCTCATTAATATGTCTAGATTTATCGGACAGACTTTGCTCTTTGCTGTCAAGCAAGTGTTCTTTACTGCTTAAATTTTCATCTTTACGGTCAAGAGAGGTTGCACGTTCAGTCAAACGTGTTTCCATTTGCTTAAGTTCTTGCCTTTCAGATTTAAATTCTTTTTCAATCTCTTCGCGATATTTTCTAGCCTCTTCTTTTGCTTCTAAAAGCAATTCCTTTTTATAGGCCTTACTCTCACGTTCTGCTGTCGTTCTGATATGCTCGGCATCCATTTCCGCCTTGCTCCGAGCATTGACAGCATCTTGTTCTGCATTTAAAAGAGTCAGTTCTGCCGTTTCTTTAGCCTTTTTCAGTCGGGCTGAAATAACGACATAACCAATAACCAAACCAATGAGGGAGAAAACAAGTGCTAAAAGAATATTTAACATGTTTTACCTCAAAAATTTTATTGGATTTCAATTAGAAAATCCAAATTATAGTTTATCATAAATATTTATTTTCTACAATAAAATTATCAGCAGTATTTCCTAATTTATGATATGATTATCGTAAATTGACAAAGGAGGACATTATGTCTAAAAAAGTTATTGTTGAAAGTTTTGAACTGGATCACACTGCCGTAAAAGCCCCTTATGTCCGTCTTATTTCAGAAGATAAGGGACCAAAAGGCGATGTGATTTCCAATTTTGATATTCGGCTGGTTCAGCCTAATAAGGACTCTATCCCAACGGCCGGTCTTCATACGATTGAACATTTGCTGGCCAAACTCATCCGCGAACGCATTGACGGTATGATTGACTGTTCACCTTTTGGCTGCCGCACCGGTTTTCATCTTATCATGTGGGGCAATCACACCACAACAGAAATTGCTCAAGTCATCAAGTCCAGTTTGGAAGAGATCGCCACAGCTACATCTTGGGACGATGTTCCCGGAACAACTGTTGAATCTTGCGGAAATTACAAGGATCACAGCCTCTTTTCTGCCAAGGAATGGTCAGCTCTTATTCTTGAGCAGGGCATTTCTGACGATCCTTTTGAGCGCCATCTTGTCTGATAACTGCTAAAAACTCAGGCGCACACCCAAAAATCGGCCAAAAAAAGCGAGTTTGCCATTGTCGCTGTTCATTTCAGCGGAAGCGGCACTCGCTTTTTTTAATAATCTAATTTGTCCGAATTTCCGGAAGCATTACCTACAAAGTAACCTGTCTTACAGTTAATAGAGAAAAGGTACGTTCCATCCGGCTTAAACATATTATAATAGCCGTTGCCATTGATAATATTGACCTTTTCAAGGATATAATTGTTTCCCGTGATATAACCTCGTTTTTGTGAAATGGCAACAATTTTTTCCAAAATACCCGGGTTGAACGCCCAAGCCGCATTGCTGCTGTCCGCTATTTTTGACTGATCATAAGGAACACGGCTGCGGTTCCGCTGAAGCTTGGATACATCATAAGCAGCGATTCCATGGCCGGAAGCACCGGATGAAGAAGCCGCATTGGAAGAGCCGTTACTTGGTGCTGCCTGTGCCGGTGCACTCGGTGTGCTGTTATTGCCCGCCGAATCAGAAGAGCTGGCCGCAGCTGAATCTGCTGACTCAGAGGCCGTATTCTGATCATTTTGCCCGCTGTTGTCTGAATTGGATGCAGCATTATTGCTGTTAGTATTTGCAGCAGGTGAAGAGGCTGTATTGTTGGCTTTTTTCTTGGCATCTAATTGTTTACGGCCGTCAGCAATCACTGATTTCAAAAGCGCATCCAAGGTCGCATTGCCTGTGTTTAACGTTTTTTCTGAAATATCATCAAAATTAGCATCATCTTTAACAGTTGCTGTTTTCTTTGCACCATCAACAATCGCATTGGATTTAAATTTGCCGTTCACTGCATTAATGGCTGAAAACTGCCGCTTGAGGCTGTCGTACTTTTTCTTGGCTTCATCGTAATACTTGCTGCCTTTGAGCTTTTTCAAGGTTTTTTCCAGTTTAGGCATATTTGCAAACTGACTGTTTTTCAGCTTAACCCGTTTGGCATCTGCAAAGAAAGCTGAATACGATTTTTCAAAGCTTTCCGATACTGCGGCAAAATCAGTTTTTTTCTTGGCTGACGTTGATGTAGTTGTTGTTTTGTCTGTTTTAGCCGAATGATTGGTAAATTGGTAAGCACCGTAGGCCGCACCGCCCGCTAACAAACAAAGGAGAATAAGAGACGCAATAATAACCCGCTTCCGCTTGTAAAACGGCTTTTCTTCATGGTTATCGTCTTCATCTTCATCAAAGTCATCAAAGATATCATCAGAAGCCGCACCGCTTCTGCTGTATGTAGGAGCAGCAGATACAGGAGCTGCTTTTTCCTCTGCCAAAGGTGCTGTTTCTTCCTGCTTATCTGTCAGAGGCACATCATCAAATTCTGCCTTATGCCAGACTTCCTGATCAGGATTGACAGCCGGAGCAACAATAGTATCTTCCAATTCATGCTCTTGATGATCTTTTTCAGGTGCATCGTTTTCAGGTTCTTTATCGGCAGAATCATCTTCTATAGGGTCAATTAAGCCGGTATCAGCCAGTTCCTGACGCTGCTGTTTAATGAAATTATCCAGTGCACTGGTATCAATGTTTTGAAAATCGTCACTCTTCGTATCAAATTTTCGTGAAGCCACTTCATCGCGATGCTGTTTAATATAGCGATCAAGTACACCATCGTCTTCTGTTACACCGGCCTTGATTTCAGAATCCTTGCGGACAGCCTCACCGACTGTCATGTCTTTGGCATCTTGAAAATCAAGTTTTTCTGCATTTTCCGTGTTCTCTACTGAATTATTTTCTTCCTTGGACACGCAATGTTTCCGCCTTTCTATTTTTGCATGCGCTTGACACGCTGGCCGTAAAACTGGTACAAATCAACTTTCAAAGTCCCATTGTAAAGTTTACGTTTTTTGTCTGCTTTTCTTCCGAATTTTTCTTCAAAATTCTCATCACTGGTTAAAATAAATTGGCTCCAGGTTTTCAAAGGAGCAAAAGTTTTACCCATTTCATTATACAAAATGTCAACTGCTTTGTCATCAAGCAATCTCTCCCCGTAAGGAGGATTGGAAACAATAACACCGTTGATTTTATCGGTTTTAAAGTCCTGCAGACGCATTTGTTTCAATTTGACTACATCTTCGAGTCCGGCTTCTCGGACATTTTTTTGAGCGATCTCGATCATCCGTCCGTCGATATCAAAGCCCGAAATATCAAGCTCTGCATCGTAATCCACTTTTTCATCTGCTTCCTTGCGCACCTTAGCTACGAGATCTTTATCCACCCAAGGCCACTTTTCAAAAGCAAAATCACGGTTAGCTCCCGGTGCCATATTCATACCGATCATGGCTGCCTCAATACAGAACGTTCCCGAACCGCAGGTCGGGTCAACAAAAGGTTTATCCGGAAACCAATTGCTCAGCAAAAGAATAGCGGCAGCCATATTTTCCTTAATCGGTGCTCCGCCTTTGTCTGTCCGGTAGCCGCGCTTAAAAAGACTGGAACCTGTTGTATCAATCATTACCCTTGCCTTGTCCTTTAAAATAGAAACTTCTATTTTAAATTCAGGACCGTTTTCAAGCAAAGGAACATTTTCAGGTCTGTGAAAATACTTCTGCAGTTTTTTGACAACAGCCTTTTTCGTGATACTTTGAACGCTGGGTTCATTGTGCAGCCTGGATTTAACAGACTTAGCCTTAGAAATCGGAAAGCGGCAGCCTAAAGGCAGATAGTTTTCCCAGTCAAGAGCATAAACACCCTGAAAGAGCTCTTCAAAGGTTTTGGCCGGAAACTCTCCGACCAAAATCTTAATGCGGTCTGCCGAGCGCAGCCACAGGTTTGTCCTAATGATTGTCTCGACATCTCCTTTAAAGAGAACCCTGCCGTTTTCGACCTGACAGTCAATTCCCAGCTGCCTTAATTCCTTGCCGACAACTGCTTCAATCCCCGCTGCCGCTGTTGCTATTAAATCAAAAGATTTTTTCATAATTCCTCACTAAATGACAATAAAAGCTAGCAAATCGCTAGCTCACCTATTATGCAATTTTCTATAAGCCATGTTTTGTTCCAAAGGTGACTAGGTCTCACCTTCTTCGATAATCATCTGTCTACTGCTATGCAGTCAGAAAAGACCGTTCTACTTCCGGCTTTTCCATGCCCCTACCAAAGTTTGGGTTGCTAGCTTGAGGGGTTTACCGCGTTCCACTTTTTACGTTTCCGTAAAAACTACGTCACTGTGGCACTTTCAGGATGACTCTCACCTATCCGAAGACTTAGCGATTTCATCCGCCGTAATGTGCGAAAGAACACATCCCTAGGCTTATTTGTTCGCCTAGCACAAACACTACCGGCATCACAGCCGGTGCTAGCATGGACTTTCCTCATGGTAAAACTACCACGCGATTATCCAAAAATTGCACAGTTTTTTCCTTCTTTATTCGGTAATTTGTTTACCGAAAACTTCCTTTTCAAGCCGGCTGATACGCTTCAAAATATCAAAATTCGTCGCTGTTGTCGCCGCATGACTGGAACCTACAGCAGAGGCTGTCGGTGCTGATGGCGAAACAGGCTCCGGACGTTTTTTGGCCTGCTTGACCTCTTCTTTCAGACGAGCGTTTTCCTGACGGAGCTCCTCAATAGTTGATATATAGGTTTCGTAGTCCTTGATGACATCATCAAGGAATTCATCAACTTCTTTTTTGTCGTAGCCTCTCATGCTAGATTTGAATTCTTGCTCAAAAATATCTTTAGGGGTGTACATAATACTTGCCATTCGTTCATCTCTCCAAACATATCATTATGTGTAGAACCAGCCTACACTATCATTCATAATCATACAGAAAATTAATTTAAAAATCAAGTCTTTTATGTACAAATTCTAATCTAAATCCTGAGCGATTTCGTTTAGTTCCTCAAAAGTAAGACGTTTGAAGGAATAGGCATCGTCGGCCTTGATCATTTGATAGAGATATTTAAGATTAGTTTCTTTGTCTTCATCATAAAATACATAGGCACCGTCTGTATTATCCAGCAAAAACTGATTGTAATGTTTTAACTGACCGGGATTTTGATAGCTGTCATAAACATATTTGACAAAATCTGCCTCTTTAAATTTGGCCAGCTTTTCCTGATTGCTTTCATTCCAATTTTCACCGTGATTCTTAAAAAGAAAAATAACTGCTAGTTTGACATCGTACTCTTTTTGCAAGTCCAAAGCCACCTCCAGCGCCCAATATTCAAAGCCCAGATTTCCCAGGAAAACAAACCAGTCTGCTCCCTCATCCAGAAAACGAAGAAGGTCCCGTCTGATAGCTTTTTTGATAACTCTTATTTTAGGATCCTTATCTTTAAAAATTCCTAATTCAAAACTTTTATAACCAGTGATAAGAATTGTACTCATAGGCTGTTTTCCTTTTTAAATTTATGATATAATAGTATATGCTTTATGTTATGTTTTACTTTATTGCAGAGTTAGGAGAACTATGGTCAACTATCCGCATCATTTAATTCGTAAACAAAGCAGGCTCAGCCAAGCGGCTAAAACAACCGACTTTGCCAATCGCGGTATGTCCTTTGAAGCAGCTATCAATGCGACAAATGAGTATTATCTGTCCCAGCAGATTGCTGTTATCCATAAGAAGCCGACACCTGTTCAGATTGTAAGGGTGGATTATCCTAAAAGGAGTCGCGCTAAAATTGTCGAAGCCTATTTCAGACAGGCCTCAACGACAGATTATTCAGGAGTTTACAAGGGATACTATATAGATTTCGAGGCAAAAGAAACGAGACATAAAACATCGATACCCATGAAAAATTTTCATGCTCATCAGATTAAGCACATGTCACAAGTTTTAGACCAAAAAGGTATCTGTTTTGTCTTACTGCATTTTTCAACACTTAAAGAGACCTACTTGCTTCCTGCTTCCCACCTGATTCGTTTTTATCAGATTGATAAGGGAGGGAAGTCTATGCCACTTGATTATATCAAAAAAAACGGCTATCAGGTCAACGAGTCAGCATTTCCTCAAGTTCCTTATTTAGATGTTCTTGAAAAAAATATTTTAGGCGGTGATTAAAATCAAAAATAAACTGAAATTTGACAAATCCAAATTAAAAAATCTCAAATTTAATAAATCCAGTTTGAAAAACGTTAAATTCGATAAACGTTTTGGATTAAAAGTTTTAAAATATGGACTTGGCATTATTCTAAGCGCCGTTATTTTAGCTATTATTATCGGAGGCCTCCTCTTTACCTACTACGTCAGCAGTACTCCAAAACTCTCTGAGACCAAACTTAAGGCGACTAATTCCAGCCTGGTCTATGACAGCAGCAATAAATTGATTGCCGATTTGGGAGCTGAAAAGCGTGAGAGTATCTCTTCTGACAATATTCCTATCAATTTGGTCAATGCAGTAACCTCCATTGAAGATCACCGCTTTTTCAAGCACCGCGGAGTCGATATCTATCGGATTATAGGTGCAGCATGGAATAACCTGGTCAGTAAATCAACCCAAGGGGGATCAACACTTGATCAGCAGCTGATCAAACTGGCTTATTTCTCCACCAAAGCATCGGATCAAACATTGAAGCGTAAGTCTCAGGAAGTTTGGCTGTCCCTGCAAATGGAGAGAAAGTATACCAAAGAAGAAATTTTAACTTTCTATATCAATAAGGTTTACATGGGAAACGGCAACTACGGCATGCGTACGGCTGCCAAATCCTACTATGGGAAAGACCTCAAAGAGCTCTCTATCGCTCAGCTGGCAACCTTAGCAGGAATTCCGCAGGCTCCGACACAGTATGACCCTTACGCTCGGCCAAAAGCAGCAACCAACAGACGAAACACTGTTTTGTCCCAAATGTACAGACATAAAAAAATTACTAAGTCTGAATACGACACTGCGGTTGCTACACCGATTTCAGATGGTTTGCAAGAGCTCAAGCGTACCTCCAGCTATCCAAAATACATGGATAACTACCTGAAACAGGTTATCGCTGAAGTCAAGAAACGTACCGGTCAGGATATCTTCTCAGCCGGCATGAAAGTCTATACAAATGTTAACGCTGATGCACAGCAGTACCTTTGGAATATTTACAATACCGATCAATACGTTGCTTATCCGGATGCTGATTTCCAAGTTGCCTCAACTGTTATGGACGTCACTACCGGTAAGGTCATCGCTCAGCTTGGCGGACGCAATCAGGACACTAAAGTTTCTTTTGGTACCAACCAAGCAGTCTTGACAGACCGTGACTGGGGATCAACCATGAAGCCAATTTCGGCTTACGGTCCTGCTTTGGAGAGCGAAGTCTTCACCACCACAGCACAAATGCTCAATGACTCCATTTACTACTATCCGGGAACAACCACTCAGGTTTATGACTGGGATCGCCGTTACAACGGTTGGATGACCATCCAAACAGCTATCCAGCAATCCCGTAACGTTCCTGCTGTAAGAGCTCTTGATGCTGCCGGACTGGATACTGCTAAAGGCTTCTTAAACGGACTTGGAATTGACTATCCGGAAATGCGTTATTCAAATGCCATCTCAAGTAATACCAGCAGCGCTGACCAAAAATACGGAGCCAGCAGTGAAAAAATGGCTGCGGCCTTTGCGGCCTTTGCCAACGGCGGTACTTATTACCAACCTCAGTATGTCAATAAAATAGAATTTAGCGACGGTACATCAGAAACCTATGATGCCAAAGGTAACCGAGCTATGAAAGAGACAACGGCTTATATGATGACAGACATGCTGAAGACTGTACTGACCTATGGTACAGGGACAGAGGCTGCCATTCCAGGTCTCTATCAGGCTGGTAAAACAGGGACATCAAACTATGATGATCACGAACTGACTGAAATGGCTGAAAAGTATGGTATCAATCCATATGCATATGAAACGGTCGCTCCCGATGAAAACTTCGTCGGCTACACACCGCAGTATTCAATGGCCGTTTGGACAGGCTACAAAGATCGTCTGAAACCTGTTTATGGAGACAACTTGAAAATAGCCGCTCAGGTTTACCGGGCTATGATGTCTTATCTGTCAAGCTCAGGCAATTCTGACTGGGTGATGCCTGACGGGCTCTATCGCAGCGGCGGTTATCTCTACTTAAATGGTTCTTCCGGTTCAAACAGCCGCTACGGTGCTGCTCCAGTAACCTCAGGCTCGTCAGCAGCTGATGATGATGCTGACAGCGACGAGGAAGAGGACACCGACAATCAAGATGATGAGCAAAATTCCGACCAGGAACAAACAGAACAGCCAGCTACCCAAGCTCCACAAGGCAGTGAAGCTTCTTCTGAAAGCAGTGAAGCGACCTCTGCTGCTGCATCATCCGGTTCTGAATAAACATTTCATGATATAAGAAAAAAGATACTTGAAGACTTAAGTCCAAGTATCTTTTTTATGCTTTATTTTTCAAGACAATACATACTCACAGTTGTTAAGGAGCTAGGGCTGAACAGCAGACTTAAAACGGGTTCTTTTGATTCCGCTGAAAATCAGCCTGCTAAAAACCACCAATAGCTTGAGAGATTACTTAGCCAAGGCGCCCATTGGATCCCAAGGCGCAAGAACGATTGGCTCAGCTTCATAGGCTGCTAATTCTTCAGCCGTAAGCAGATCCTTGCGGACAACAATCTGATAAGTGTACTCATCCATCCACGCATCTGAAGCAACAAAGTAGCCTTTTTGACCGACCTTATCGCCCCATGAGTTTTCAACCTTCCATTTAACAGCTTGGCCTTTTTCATCCAAATCAACACCGGTCAGAACCATGGCATGGGTCATCAGACTTTCGCTGTAATCAAGGCGGCCGGCCTTATCCTGCGTCAGTTCAATATCCATACTTGATACAAAATCATAAGTATTGGTCGCTAAAATACCTTTTTGCCGATCAGAAACCTGACCAACATCAGAACCAAACCATACGGTTTCACCCGACTGCATTTGAGCAATGGCCAATTCCTTGAAACGTGCCATATCAAGATTGAGATAGCGGACAGCAGGACTGCCTGCAACATTTCCCAGCATTTCTACAGTATAGGACTTACCGTAAGGCTTGTCAGCTGTCGGAGCGTTGATAATGGAAACATAATCTGAGAGCTTAAGACCGACGTACTTTTGATAGAAGGCCTGCGGTGTTATATTTTTTTCAGATTGATAGTGGTTATCCTTGTCGCGGTAGGCAAAGTCAAAGCTGCGCGGCGGTAAGCCAAGATTGATGGCTAAAAAGTTAAAAACATCTTGCAAGAAGGCTTCTTTTTTGGACTGAACCGCTGCTTCGTCAGCGCCGGAAGCAATTAATTCCCGCAAAATCTGCGCATCCTGACGCAGCAGCTTATTGAGATATTGATTTAGTTCTCGGCTATTGCTTGACGATACAGACTCAGGATAGACGGATTTAGGAACCACACCGTATTTTTCAAATAAGGCTACAACCATGTCCCACTGACCGCCGTCTTGCTGCGGAACATCAAGCAAGAATTTCACCTTGCGGCTGCCAAGGTCTTGATCTGCCGTCGCAATGATCTGCTCGAAAAACCAGTTGGCTTTCTCGTACTTGTCCCAAAAGAAAGTGTGTGCCTGAGACAGTTCAAAATTTTCTAATTTAAAATCGGCAATCAGTTTATGGCGGAAAGTATTCAAAGCCGCAAACATCCAGCAGCGGCCGGACGCTTTTTGATTGGCAACTTCATCCTTGGTCAGATCAATTGAAAAAACATGATCATTTTCAATTTCACTCTGACGTGTTTCCAGCGATTTCAGCAGGCCATTGTGAGTAACGGCATTTTCGACTGCCTGAAATTTAAGCATTGCTTCATATTGCTCAAATAATTTATCTGTAAATGTTTTTGTTAATTCTGACAAGATAATCTCCCTTTCTTATACTATCAGCATGAAACTCCAGCTGCTGCTTTTAAGTTTCACAGCAGCTGAGATATCTGAAAAAGCCTGCTGTTTCTAGGCTTTTTTCTGTCTTTCTCTGCTTTTTCTGCCCTAATGTTCAGCGCCAAAAATCATCAAAAATGGAAATGGGCAGATGGCGTTTATGCTCCGTCTTTCGCCACCAATTTTCGATTTTTTTCTTAGCTTCAAGAGAAATGGTTTTCCCTTCAAGATAGTCATCAATATCATTGTAGCTGACTCCGAGCGCTACTTCATCGGCCAGCCCCGGCTTATTTTCTTCAAGGTCTGCAGTCGGGATCTTTTCATATAAGGCTTTATCTGCTCCTAATTCGGCCAACAGCTGCTTTCCTTGGCGCTTATTCAGACGGTAAAGCGGCAAAATATCTGCTCCGCCGTCTCCAAACTTGGTAAAGAAGCCTGTAATATTCTCGGCAGCATGATCGGTTCCAATGACAGCTCCGCTATTTTCACCGGCAACGGCATACTGGGTAATCATACGCTGGCGAGCCTTGATATTACCCTTATTAAAATCAGAAATAGCTACTCCGGCCGCCTCAAGACCAGCCACCTGACCGTCAACAGCAGCTTTGATATTCACTGTCAGGCTGATGTCCGGCTGAATAAAGTCAAGAGCACGCTTGGCATCTGCTTCGTCTGCCTGAACACCATAGGGCAGGCGCAGGGCAATAAAGCGGTAGTCATTGTTGCCGCTTTCCTTACGCAACTCCTCTATGGCAATCTGAGCCAAGCGACCGGCCAGACTGGAATCCTGTCCGCCGGAAATGCCTAGGACATAGCTTTTTAAAAAGGTATGTTTTTTCAAGTAATCCTTTAAAAAGTCAACTGACTTGCGAATTTCTTCCTTAGCATCAATGCTGGGTTTGACACCGAGCTGAGCAATTATTTTTTCTTGTAAAGTCATTGAACCTCACCTTTCTCATAGGCTTCTTTGCGGATACGATCAATAAGGTCCATCTTGTTTTGCCAAACATCACGCGCAAGGTCAACCGGATAATCCTGCGGATTGAGAACACGCTTGTACTCATCCCACAATTTATCAAACTCCTTGCGGGCATAATCTTGGATATCCTGCAGACTTGGCTGATTATAAACGAGACGGCCGCGGTCAAAAATATCTACCAAGAGCGGCACTGCATCAAAGTTTTTCACTTTTTTATTGATGTAGGTATAAGTTGGGTGGAACATATCCAGCTCTTCCAGATCATTGACATCAATATCGGTAAAAGTGATATAGTCACCTTCTGATTTTCCTTTAGCACGGCTGGTGATACGCCAAACCTGTTTTTTGCCTGGTGTTGAGACCTTTTCAGCATTATTGGAGAGTTTGATGGTATCCTGCATAACGCCTTTATCATCTTCGATGGAAACAATCTTGTAAACAGCTCCCAGAGCCGGCTGATCATAAGCTGTTATTAGCTTAGTGCCAACTCCCCAGACATCAATCTTGGCCTTTTGCATTTTGAGGTTGAGAATGGTATTTTCATCAAGATCATTAGAAGCATAAATCTTAGCATGAGGGTAGCCGGCTTCATCCAGCTGCTTGCGCACCTTTTTAGACAGATAAGCCATGTCTCCTGAATCAATCCGAACACCTAAAAAGTTAATTTTATCGCCCAACTCATTGGCTGCCCGAATAGCAGCGGGCACACCCAGACGAAGCGTATCATAGGTATCGACCAAAAATACACAGTCCTTATGAGTTCCGGCATAAGCCATGAAGGCATCATAATCGTTGCCATAAGCCTGAACAAGAGCGTGGGCATGTGTGCCGGAAACAGGAATACCAAAGAGTTTTCCGGCGCGGACATTGCTGGTTGCATTGGCACCGCCGATAACAGCAGCCCGTGTTCCCCAAATAGCTGCATCCAATTCCTGCGCACGCCGGGTGCCAAATTCTAAAAGCGGCTCATCCTCAATAACTGAGTGGATGCGGGCTGCTTTCGTGGCAATCAAGGTTTGAAAATTGACAATATTTAAAAGAGCCGTTTCAACCAGCTGACACTGGGCAAGCGGGCCTTCAATCTGAACGATGGGCTCGTTGGCAAAAACCAGATCGCCCTCTTTAGCCGATCTTACACTTAATTCCAGTTTAAAATTTCTAAGATAAGCAAGAAAATCTTCCGGATAACCCAGATCTTTTAAATAAGCGATATCTGTCTCCGAAAATCTTAATCCCTGCAAATAGGCGATCATCCGCTCTAAACCTGCAAAAACGGCATAACCATTTGCAAAGGGTTCCTTGCGAAAATAAATTTCAAAAACAGCATTTTTATTATGGATACCTTGGTCAAAATAGACCTGCATCATATTGATCTGATACAAATCTGTATGTAAGGTTAAACTGTCATCCTTATACATACATACTCTCCTTATATTATATTTAGTGCAGTTAGCTACTGCCAAAGCCCAAGTGATACACTTGGAATAAGCCACTGTGGATTAGTTAATCTTCTCCAATCGCTTGACGATTTCGAAAAGGCTCTAACCACA
>NZ_JBZFUJ010000017.1:0-36423 GCF_058314475.1 Streptococcus sp. ELY_90 | reverse complement strand
AGGAAGGCCTTTTTATTTTGGTCAAATTCAAGTAAATGCCTTAGTTATTGTCACCTCAGGACATACTTTCTGGAGAATTTTAAAAAAAGACAAACCTCCAAAAAGAAGTTTGTCTTCAGTCTGAACCTGAGACATAAATCTCAGGTTCTTTTTGTGCGGGAATAGCTGTGCAGCGCATTCAGATTATCATTTTAAAGTCCCGGTGCTTGTCCCAGTTCAGCCTGCAGCATCCAGATTGTCTTTTGTGCCTGCGTTTGAGCAGCAGTAAAGATATCGTTAGAAACAGCGTCCCCTTCTTCATCGGTCACATCAAGTCCTACTTGATAAAGAGTGGACAGATAGCCATAAACCTCTACAAGACGGTTCAAATGATCAGCCATTGATTTATTCCAGCTTCCTCTTTCTTCTTCCAGCTTAGAATTTTCATCAAATTCCTTTAAAGTTGAAAACGGACTGCCGCCAATAGTAATCAAGCGTTCGCTGATTTCATCCAGATGCCCGTTTAAGTCATCCATCAACTCATCCATTTTCGGATGAAGGTAAAGAAAACCAGCTCCGCGCATGTACCAGTGTACTTGATGCACAATAGAAGCTGCCTTTGACAAGTCGGCTACCGCCTGATTGAGCACAGCCTTTGTCTTTTCTTTGCCTGACGTTCCTTTCTGTTCAACTTGATGCGTAATAGATGCATAGATATTTTCAACAAGTGTGTCTGTCTTAGTCATAGTAAGTCCTCCTTGTAACATATTTCATTTACATCTCTATTTTAGAACGATTCTAATTAAAAGGCAACTATTTTGCTTCCTTTTTGACGAATAATCAGATATGAAACTTTTTTTATTCTTTATCTCCGGTGCTTCATTGGGATCTTTTTTGGGCTTAGTTTTTGACCGCTTCCCGCAAGAGTCAATTATTTGTCCCCGCAGCCACTGCAATAACTGTCACAGATACTTAGCCGTGCGGGATTTGATTCCTGTCTTGTCACAAATTTTCAATAAAAGCCGCTGCCGCTTTTGCGGCTGTGCCATCCCTTTAAGGTACGCCTTCACGGAATTTTTCTGCGGTCTCATCGGTCTAGGTTTGGGACTCAGTCTGCTGGCATTTTCACAAGTGTGCCTGCTTTTGATGGGGATTCTTCTGTCCCTTTACGATCTGAAAGAGCAGACCTATCCTCTTATTGTATGGCTGGTATTTACTGGTTTGCTGCTCTTTTTTTATCCTTTAAAGCTTATCAGCATCATCCTCTTTTTGTTCGGGATTGTTGCTGCTCTAAAAAACATCAGTATTGGCAGCGGTGATTTCCTTTATCTGGCAACCCTGTCCCTATCACTTAGCTTTCAGGAAGTCGTCTGGCTGATTCAGCTTGCCAGCCTGGCAGGGATTGCTTCTTATTTTTTCTGTAAAAAGCAAGCAGAGAGTCTGCCTTTTGTGCCCTTTATTTTTCTGGCCTACAGCGTTATTTTGCTGCATCAAATAATCTCAGTTTGATACTTTGTACAGCAATAAAAAACAGCGAAGCACAGGCTGCCTGTGCTTGAGAGCCATGGGGCCTGATTTCGCTGCTTTTTTCTGTCAATGTTACTATTTGAGCTAACTGTGCAATAGGTGCTGTGCAGCCTTACGTCCTTGGTGCACAATACCGGAAATAGCTGTACCTGATCCCGGATAATATCCGGCAATCCAGCCGCCCGCATTCAGACCAGCTGCGTACAGATGCGGAATAGCTTTGTCAAACGGGTCTAAAACCTGACAGTCAACATTAATTTTAAGACCGCCGATAGAACCAAGATTGCTGGCAGAGTTCTTATAAGCATAAAATGGGGCTTTTAGAGCTTTCAAACCCGTACGGCGTCCAAATGCCTGATCAGTACCTGTTTCCATTGCTTTATTCCATTCCTGAATTGTTTCAGCAAGGTTGTCCTTAGGAATGCGGAGCAGATCTGCCAATTCTTCTGCTGAATCAGCCTTGATCACATGTCCGGCAGCAACATCCTCTGCTAAGCTTTCTGCTGTCCAGGCACTGCCTGCTTCCTTGATTGAATTGTCATCAAAAATCATATAAGTAGGAGCCATAAACTGCTTTTCCTGTTGGAAAATAGCCCGGTATTGATAGGCATAGGTCGCATCCTCACAGACAAAACGCTTGCCTGCTCCATTGATAAAAATCAAAGGAATTGTTGGAATTTGGTTGTTGGTAGCATTGCCTGTCTTACCGCAAAAATCAATGCAGCCGCCCATACCGGTTACTGCTGCACCGGCAGAAAGTCCCATTAGAATACCGTCGCCGGTATTCGTTTTTGCTGTTAAAACCGTATTAAAAGCCAAATCGTTGAACTGCTGAGGATTGTAAGCCTTAGCAAAGCAGGGTTATGATCAACACTGGCTGTTGCCAACAGAACTCCCTTCTTTGCAGCAATCAGCTTTTTCTTTCCGCCAACAAGAGCAGCAACACCATGGATAGCCTTACTTTCTTGATCCTGAATTAAAGAGACTACTGTTGTATTATATTCCATCTCGGCACCGGCTTTAAGAGCTTCTTTGAAGAGTGCCTGAGTCAAAACGACACCGTCTCCGCCTTGACCGCCATTTTCATAGACGTGGATACGGTCCGCAAAAATATCATCCTTAATATAAGGAATATGACTGTGCCCATAGACAGAAGTCCACTTGATTCCCATCTGGCTGAGCCATTCGATATTTTTTGGCGCACCTTGGGCTAAGTCCCTTACCAAATCAGCATCTATGACATTTTCGCCCGCTTTAATCCACAATTCGGCATGTTTTTCAGGAGTATCTTCCTGATAAGACGTGAGCGCTTTTTGATAAGGCGTTCCTGCTGCCTGAACCACACCGCCGGAATAATTCGTTGTGCCGCCGGCAATACCGGCCTTCTCACAAATCAGAACAGACAAGCCGCCGTGTGCTGCCTCAACTGCTGCAGACAGACCGGCACCGCCGGAACCTACAACAACCAAATCGTAGCTGGCATCGTATTCTGAAACCTGATCCAAAGGAGTGACAGGCTGAGCCGATGAGGTGTTTTTCACTTCCTGAATAACGGCCAGAGACGGACTTGTCACAGCATCAACGTCAGGCTGAACGGCATAGGGATTGTCTGATTCAGGATCGAGAGCTTCTTCCTGACTGATTTTTCCTGCGTCAGCAGCCAAAGCTTTTTGAACGGCATTCTTAAAAGCAAGACTTGAAAAAGTTGCACCTGATACAGCATCAACATCGGCGGTTCCCTGTGCAAGCATGGCTGCTTTCATTTGGGCAATTCCCAGATCTCCAACCAAAGCTTTGCTGCTGTGTTCACTGTCTAAAGACTTAATTTTACCGTCTTCCAGACCGACAGTAACCTTTAATGGTCCGTGAAAGCCCAGAGCTGCGCCTTTTACTGTTTTTTCTACCATGTTTTTGACTTCCTTTCTAAATAAAGATAAAACGCTTTCATCTTTATTATACGACTTCTGATCTTTTTTAGCTGAGAAAAAACTAACAAATTTCTTATTTTATTAAAAATCAAAGGACACAAAAAAGCGGAAATAAGACATCATTTTGACCGCATCAATAATCCTCTTTCCGCTTTTTATTCTTATTTTTGATAATGACTGCCGAATTTGATAAAATCTGCTATTTCCTGCTTTTGCCCGTCATGCAGAGCCTTAACAATTTTGGAACCTACAATAACGCCGTCTGAAACCTTGTTAAAACGCTCAATATCAGCAGGACTGGAAACACCAAAACCTGTTAAAACAGGGATCGGAGAAAGACTGCTCAGCCGTTTTAAATGCTGATCCAAATCTTCACGGTAGCTGCCTGCCTTACCAGTCACACCGTTGACGGCAACAGCATAGATAAATCCTTGAGCATCCTCAATCAGCTCTTTTTGGCGATCCAAACCGGTTGTCAGACTAACGAGGGGCACTAGAGCAATGTCAGTGTTTTTAAGATAGGGTTTGATAAAATCTTCCTGTTCATGCGGTAAATCAGGGATAATCAAGCCTTTAACCGAAGTCTTTTTTAGCTCTTCAATAAAGCGCTCGATACCGTATTGGAAAACAGGGTTGAAGTAAGTCATGATAACAAGCGGAACCTCAGTCTTTTTTTCTTGGAGCAGACTGACAATCGCTGACATCGATGTTCCCTTAGCTAAGCTGCGCTGACCGGCCAGCTCAATGACAGGACCATCAGCTACAGGATCAGACCAAGGGATACCTATTTCGATAGCTGATACTCCTTGTTCTTCCAGAAAAGAAATGGTCTCAAAAAGACCGCCAAGACCTTGGGGATGATCCCCTGCCATGATGTAGGGAACAAAAAGTCCTCGGCCGTTTGCTTTAATTTCCTGTAAATGTGCTGTTAATGTTTTTGCCATGATTTTATTTTCCTTCCTGCTCAAAACGTTCTTTGACCTGCATAACATCTTTGTCTCCGCGTCCTGACAGACAGACAATAATCGCTTTATTCGGCCCCAGTTCTTTGGCAACTTTTTGCGCTAATGCAATAGCATGGCTGGATTCAAGAGCGGGAATGATTCCTTCCAAACGAGACAGCAGTTTAAAAGCTTCCAAAGCTTCTTCATCAGTAATAGAATCATAGGTTGCCCTGCCAATTTCATTGAAATAGGAATGCTCAGGTCCTACACCCGGATAGTCAAGACCGGCCGAAATAGAGAAGGCTTCCATAATCTGACCGTGTTCATCTTGAAGGACATCCATCAGAGCACCGTGAAGAATTCCGGGACGCCCCTTGGCAAAGGTAGCCGCATGCTTATCGGTATCAAGTCCAAGTCCGGAGGCTTCTGCCCCATACATAGCTACACTCTTATCATTGACGAAAGGATAGAAGAGCCCGATAGCATTTGACCCTCCGCCAATACAGGCTAAGACAGCGTCCGGCAGCTTGCCGCCTGAAATATCGGCATACTGGCGTTTAGCCTCTCTGCCAATAACTGACTGAAAATCCCGAACAATTTCCGGAAAAGGTGCCGGTCCTAAAGCCGATCCCATAATATAATGTGTATCATCAATATTAGCTACCCACGAACGAAGCGCAGCATTGACCGCATCTTTAAGGACACGCGAGCCGTCTGTCACCGAATGAACCTTGGCACCAAGCAGTTCCATGCGAAAAACATTGAGTGCCTGGCGTTTGACATCTTCTTCTCCCATGTAGATAGTGCATTCCATATCAAAGAGCGCAGCTGCCGTTGCAGTGGCAACACCGTGCTGTCCTGCACCTGTTTCGGCAATAATTTTCTTCTTGCCCATGCGTTTAGCCAGCAGCACCTGACCGAGAGCATTGTTAATTTTATGGGCGCCGGTATGATTGAGATCTTCGCGTTTCAGATAAATTTTGGCGCCTCCGATATGGTCTGTTAAACGTTTGGCAAAATATAAGGGGGTCTCACGTCCCACGTAATCTTTAAGAAGGGCCGATAGTTCTTTTTGAAAATCAGGATCAGCTTTGGCTTCACGGTAAGCTTCGTCCAATTCAATAACCGCTGTCATCAGGGTTTCAGGAATGAACTGGCCTCCAAAATTTCCATAAAATCCTTTTTCATTTGGCTGATTATAAGTCATTTTTTCACACTTTCTATAAATTTTATAATCTTTCGGCTGTCTTTTTGACCGTCTGTTTCAACACCCGAAGATACATCAACAGCATAGGGAGAAAAGCAGCGGATACACTCCTTGACATTGTCTGCACTTAAACCGCCTGCAATAAAGAAAGGCTGCTTAATACATTTATTTTGGAGCAGCTGCCAGTTAAAGGTTTGACCGCTCCCTGCCAAGGGAGCATCAAAGAGCAGATACCGAGCCTTGCTTGATACAAGAGCTTCTTCATTGGTCACTTGGACTGCGCGGATCATTGGAACTGAAATCTGATTTATCAGTTCTTCATCAAAGTCTCCGTGCACCTGCACCAAGTCCAGCGGAACTGTCCGGACAGCTTCTTCCAGTTCCTTTAAACTCGGGCTGACAAAAACGCCGACTTTTTTGACTGTCTCCGGAATATCTCCCGCTAATTTGTTAGCTGTCTCAAAACTGACCTGACGCTTGCTGGGAGCAAAAACAAAACCAATATAATCCGCTCCGCCGCTGACTGCTGCAAGCACAGCGTCCCGGCTGGATAAACCGCAAATTTTAACTTTTGTCAATAGCCAGCTCCTTTATCTTATCTGCAATACTATCTGCCTGCATCAAAGCCGTACCGACAAGAACAGCATTGAAATACGGCGCAAGCAGCTCGCTGTCTTGGCGACTGAAAATACCAGACTCTGACACGTAGACCCGGTCATCGCGAAAATAAGCTGATAGTTCCAGACTGGTATTGATATCAACTTCAAAGGTGACCAAATTGCGATTGTTAACACCGATAATTTGAGCACCGATTTTGTGAGCTCTTTCTAATTCAGGCAAATTATGTGTTTCGACCAGCACTTCTAAACCTAAGCCGGTCGCAAAGTCATACAGTTCTTTGAGACGCTGCTCAGACAGAGCTGCAGCAATGAGCAGAACCACCGTCGCACCGGCATTGCGGCTGCGCACAATCTGTTTCTCATCAATAATGAAATCTTTTGCCAGAGTTGGAATCTGCACTTTTTGCGAAATATCAGCTAAGTATTCAATACTTCCCTTAAAGAAGACCTGATCTGTCAGAACGGAAATCATTGCAGCACCGGCTCTTTCATAGGCTGCTGCCTGCTTGACAATATCCACATCAAGATTGATATCTCCCATGCTGGGGCTGGCCTTTTTGACTTCAGCAATAATCTGCAGCTGATGAGCGTGTTCCTTTAAAAAATCAAACAGCCGATAAGTTTTGCGAAGAGGCCTTAGCTCAGGCATTGTCAGTGCTGCCACTTCTTCCTTTTTTTGTTTTAAAATGGTTGGTAGAAATTCTTTAGTCAACTTGCGCCTCCTGTAATGCCTGCAGCTTAGCATAAGCTTTCCCTGATGCGATAACCTCCCGTGCCAAATCAACCCCTTCTGCCAGAGTATCTGCTTTGCCATTGGCAAAAAAGCCAAGACCGGCATTAAGAACAGCTGTTTCAAGGTAGGGACTGGGTTCATTTTTTAAAACGCTGATAAGAATCCGAGCATTTTCCTGAGCATCACCGCCCCTGATATCATCCAGACTGACCTCGGGCAAACCCAAATCCTTAAAACTAAAACTGCCCTGCGAAATGTTTCCTTTGTCCAGCAAGGTATAATGATTAACCCCGTAAAGCGCAGCCTCATCCATATTGTCAGGCCCCGTGATAATAACAGCGCGTCTGCGGCCGAGAAGTTTTAAGACCTGAGCAAGATCATGCTGTAAATCAGCCTGATAGAGCCCCATGAGCTGCGTGTCCAGATTCATCGGATGGGTCAAAGGACCAATGAGGTTCATAATGGTCGGAATCCCCAAGGCCTGTCTGGCAGGAGAAATATAGCGCATAGCCGGATGCATCTTCTGTGCGAAGAGAAAGGCAATCCCTGTCTCATCTAAAACCTGAGCCAGTTTTTCAGGCGGCAGATCAACACTGATTCCTAAGGCTTCCAGCACATCAGCAGAGCCTGATTTTGAAGAAATAGAGCGGTTGCCGTGTTTAGCAAGATGGATACCGCCCCCCGCAAGAATAAAGCTGCAGGTCGTTGAAATATTAAAGCTGAATGACCTGTCACCGCCCGTGCCGCAGTTATCCATAGCATCCTGTGCCTGACTGGGTATTAGGACGGCATTTTCTTTAATAGCCTTGACCAAGCCTAAAATTTCTTCGGGGGTTTCCCCTTTGATTTTTAAAGCCATCAAAAATGCTGCTATCTGAGCCTCCGACAGCTGACCTCTTAAAATTTTTTCAGCGACGGCTGTCATCTGATTTTCTGATAAATCTGCTTGAACAGCTAATTTTTCAAAGATTTCTTTCATTGTATATCCCTTCTAAATGGTTCCTGCTATCTTGACAAAATTCTCAATCATTTTCAAACCTTGAGGAGTTCCGATAGATTCCGGATGATACTGCAAACCGTAGATCGGCAGCGTCTTGTGCTGGATAGCCATAATTTCTGCATCGTCTGTGGTTTTGGCAACAACCTCAAAATCCTTTGGCAGCTCCTCAACCGCAATAGAATGATAGCGCATAATATCAAGCTGATTTGGCAATCCATCAAAAATCGGACAAGGAACTTCAAGAAACATCTGACTTTGCTTGCCGTGCATAACCTGATGAGCTAAACCCAAGCGCCCGCCAAAGCTTTCAGCAATAGCCTGATGTCCCAAACAAATGCCTAAAATCGGTTTCCTTCCCGCAAAATCTTTAATCACATTTTCCATTTTACCGGCAGCGGCCGGCCAGCCAGGACCCGGAGACAGGACTAGGGCATGCGCTTCATCAGCCGTTTGATAAAGCTCTGCCGCATCATTTCTAAGCACTTTGACATGAGCAAACTGTCCTAAGTACTGGGCTAGGTTGTAAGTAAACGAATCATAGTTGTCAACCAGCAAAATCATAGAACTTCTCCTATTCTCGTCATAGCTTTGGCTTTGTTAATAGTCTCATAGTACTCATTTTCAGGGATGCTGTCATACACAATTCCGGCACCGGCCTGAACATAGGCCTTATGATTTTTAACAATCATTGTCCGGATGGCAATGGCAAAATCCATATCACCGCTTGCTGACAGATAGCCGATCGCACCGGCGTAAATACCGCGTTTTTCCTTTTCCAATTCGTAAATACGGTTCATCGCACGGATTTTTGGAGCACCCGAAACTGTTCCTGCCGGAAGTGTTGATTTAAGAGCATCCATGGCGCTTAATTCCGGCAGCAGTCTTCCCTTAACCACACTGGTTAAATGCATGACATAGCGGAAAAATTCAACGTCCATATACTTGGTCACTTCCACAGTACCAACCTCAGCAATCTTCCCAATATCATTGCGGCCAAGATCCACCAGCATCCGATGTTCGGCAGTCTCTTTAGCATCTGACTGTAAATCCTCTGCCAGCCTTCCGTCTTCTTGTTCGTCTGCTCCCCGCGGGCGTGTCCCAGCGATAGGATTGGTCGTCACTACCCTGTTTTTGACAGAGACTAAACTCTCAGGACTGGCACCGATAATCTGATAATCGCCAAAATCATAGAAATAGAGGTAATTGGAAGGATTGGTCACGCGCAGATTTCGATAAAAATCAAAGGGCTTGCCCTTAAGGTCAGCTGTAAAGGACTGACTGAGCACGCACTGAAACATATCTCCCTGGCGGATAAGCTGCTTGGCCTTTGTCACCATCTCCTTAAACTCACTTTCTTTCAAATGATTCTTAAAGGTCAGCGGATGCAGATCACGTTCTGAAAATTCATCGTCAGACTGTGTTTTCAAATCTGTCAGAATCCTCTCAAGAGCAGCTTTCTGAGCGGCTTGGCTTCTGTGGCTGTAGATATTCTCCTCAACAACAGCCACTTTTTCTTTTTTATGATCGAAAATCAAATAAGATTCATAAACAAAAAAGTGCATATCCGGCGTGCCTATACTGTCCTTGGGAATCTGACCGATATTCTCATACAGGCTGATCATATCGTAACCAACAAAACCAATGGCTCCGCCGTTAAAAGGCAGGTCCTGAGATTTTTGCGCTTTGACTGTCAGCTGACTGAAGTAATCTAAAGGATCGCCTTCAACAACTTGGCCGTTTTCTGTCAGGCTGCCGTTTTCAAACTTAACTTCAAAAACAGGATTGTAAGCGACGATTGAAAAACGGGCATTCTCTTTTTCTCTGGGGATGGACTCCAAAATCACCTTGTGCTCACCCTGCACGCGCATGTAAGCAAGGATTGGAGTCAAAATATCAGCATTTAATATCTTTTTCACGATAAGTCTCCTTTTTTGTTCACTTCCTGATTGCTATTGACTTTAAGTTCTAAAGCTGTAAAAGATTCAATCATAACTTGCCAGACAGCAAGCACAACATCTGCTGATAGGCCTAAGGTTTCTGCCTCCTGCTGTCTGCTTTGAAGAACTTGTTTTACTCGTTTAGGGGCAGCGACAGCCGCTGTGTTTCTGACAGGCTTTAACCGCCCAATCTTTTCAACCATCTGCTGGCGCTCTGCCAATAAAACTAATAATTGATGATCTAGCTGATCAATTTGATTTCTGAGTTTCTGAATACTTGCCATAACTATCACCTGTTTTTTACATTTTTGAATAAATCATAAAAAGAAGACAAACACCAGTATTTCCCAGACACGAAAAAGCCCCCACACAGAAAAATCTGTGTGAGGGCGTTAAATCTAGCTAACACGGTGCCACCTCAATTAACGGGACAGACAGTCTTTCCCCGTCATCTCTATCTCCTCCAACAAGGAGCTGCACGGTAAGGAGTGCCAACCTGAAGACTATGTTTTATCTCCACCTATTAGAATTGTAATAAAAAACCTCACACAGAAAAAACATCTGTGTGAGGGCATTATACCAATAACGCGGTGCCACCTCAGTTGACAGAAAATCCACAATCTTTCTGCCATCTCTATCTCCTCTAACAAGGAGCCGCACAATAAGGAGTGCTCACCTGAAAACTATTGCTTATTTCCAATTCTAAACAATCAGCCCAATTTCACTCCCATCAGCTGCTTGTTCACAACCGCCACAAGCTCTCTGAAAACCTCTGAGAGGTACTTTTCTGATTTGTTTATGATTATACACTTTCTAAAAAACAAATGCAAGCCCTATTATAAGCTTTTTTTGCCAAATTTCCAAAAAATCAGAATTTTTCTATGTGAAAAGTTTTCAAGCACCAATACTTTGATAGGTGAAATTGTCTTTCCCTTCAAAATATGCTATAGTAAAACTACTTTATCTTAAACTGCTAAGGAGATTTTTATTATGTCCAAAACCAGAGCTGAATTAAAAACGGAGGCGAAACAGCGTCTTCAAGGCAATTGGGGCTATGCTGTCGGCCTATACGCCCTGCCAACTCTCACTGTCTCAGCCATTGTCTGGGGTTGTGCACTGATAGTTGCCGTGCTTGCCGGATCACTAGCGGTAGCTATCAGTGAAGAAGCTGCCATCTGGGCAGCAGCACCCTTGTTGATACTTATCGGCCTTGCCTTCTTTGTCTGTACACTGACTGTGGAGGTTGGCATTACTTTGGGATTTCTGGACTTTTTCAGAGGAAAAAAACCAACCTATACCCAAGCCAGTACTTATCTTTTAAGAGAAGAGCGCTTTGGAAAATTTTTCTGGACCGATCTGGTCATGGTGGCTTTTATCTATTTATGGTCATTTCTCTTTATTATTCCGGGAATCATTAAAAGCTGCAGCTATGCAATGACCAATTACATTATCAAAGATAAACTAGAAAAAGGCGAAGCATTGACTCTCACTCAGGCTATCACTGAAAGTCGGCAGTTGATGAACGGGCACAAATGGGAATACTTTGTCCTTCAGTTAAGTTTCATTGGCTGGGCCATCTTAGCCAATTTAACACTCGGTATTGGTTATCTGTGGTTAATTCCTTATATAGAGACAACAGCTGCTGCTTATTACCAAAATTTAAAAGAAACTTCCGCTTCAGCACCGCTCGCCAATAATACAAGCCAAACTGCTGCTGTATCGGCTTAGCCTTTCAAAAACAGTATATATTCACCACAAGGAAGTCCGGCGGCTTCCTTGTTTTTGTTTGCAAAGATAACCTTTTTAAAAAGCCTGCAGTCTTTAAAAATGGTATAATGTAAGCGACAGCAACAGTCCCTTAAGAAAGGAGTTTACCAATGAAAATCATCAATGCCGTATTTTTTATTAAAGCTGACAAAAGAGAAGCATTTTTAGCCGATATCACTCCTTTGATTAACTCCTCGCGCGCAGAAGCCGGGAATCACGGTTACCAGCTTTATGAAGCTTTGGATTTGCCCAATCAATTTGTCATGGTTGAAGAATGGGAAAACCAAGCTGCCATTGACCAGCACAACACCAATCCGCACTTTCTTCAGTTAATGGATCATTTAAAAGATTACAGTACCGCCGACCCTGTGATTAAGGTGGCAGATCAGTAAAAAGATGTAAAAAGAGAAGAACAAAATCACTTGTCCTTCTCTTTTTTAATTTCTGACGGTCAGTCCATCATACCTGCCTGCAGCTGGTACATTTTATAGTAGGTGCCTTCTTTGGCCAGCAGCTCATCATGAGTCCCGGATTCGATAATTCTGCCCTTATCAAGAACATAAATACAATTGGCATCTTGGATGGTTGACAGCCGATGGGCAATAGCAATCGTGGTACGCCCTTGGCGCATTTTAGCTAAGGAATTTTGAACAATCTGCTCCGTTTCTGAGTCAATATTAGCAGTCGCCTCATCAAGAATCAAAATTTTCGGAGCACTGGCAACCGTTCTGGCAAAAGCCAGCAGCTGGCGCTGTCCGGTTGAAAAGCTGGAACCGCGCTCACTGACAGGCTCATCATATTTCTGGGGCAGTTTTTGGATAAACTGATCGGCATCAACAAACTGGGCCGCGGCTTTAACGTCTTCATCGCTCAAATCCTGATACATCTTGATATTGGATTTTATAGTTCCATGGTAAAGGAAAGGTTCCTGCAGCACCAATCCGACATTTTTTCGCAGTTCTTCCTGACTGTATTTTCTGATATCAGTTCCGTCAATTGTGACTTGGCCCTTTTGAAATTCGTAAAAACGCATGAACACATTGATGATTGATGATTTTCCTGAACCGGTTGAGCCGACAAAGGCAATCGTTTGGCCTTGACCGACCTTAAATGAAATGCGGTCTAAAATTTGATTTTCCCCGTCATAAGAAAAAGAAACATCTTTGAATTCAATATTTCCGGCAGTAATTTCAGCAGTGCTTGCTTCCTGACGGGGTTCATAGCCTTGTTCATCAATCAGATCGAAAACACGGCCTGCCGAAATCATAGAGGTTTGTAAGGTTGAAAAGTTCTGCGTGACTTCGATCAAAGGATCAAAAAGGCGGTTAATGTACTGAATAAAAGCATACATCATGCCGGCTGAAATGCCGATTGCCTGCCAATTAAAGCCGAAATAAGCCATCAGCAGAGCATAGGCCAGCAATTTCAAAAGAGACATGGCCGGGCGCAGAAACAGACTGTCCAAGGCCATTGAGCGATTAGCGTAATGAAAATGCTCTTCGTTGATTGCTTCGAATTCCGCCTTTAAACGCTCTTCCTGACCGAAGGCTTGGATAATACTGATCCCTTCAATACTTTCAGACAGATTGGTATTGATATCGCTGAGCAGACTGCGCGTTTTAGCAATGACGCTGACAGACTTTTTGCGATAGAGATTGACCAAAATAAAAATAAAAGGAAGAAAGAACATGACAAGAAAGGTCAGGCGGTAATTAAGCATCAGCATAGTGTAGAGGGTCACACTGAAAATAAAGATGGCAGAAATAAAGCTGGATAAAATGCCTGAAAACATTTCACTGATACTTTCTGTATCATTGGTCAGCCGTGAGACAATGGACCCTGCCGGTGTCTTGTCAAAATAAGACATCCCCAATCTTTCCATATTGGCAAAAGCATCTTTACGAATATCGCGCACAACACTGAAAGAAACACGGGCAAAGAGCAGATTTCCCAAATACTGTAAAATAGTCTGCAAGACATAAAGAAGATAATAGCCCAGCAGCAAGAAAGCGGCCGCCTGATTAAAGTCAGTCAGAAAATGATCAATAAAATAAGAGGCAACCAAAGGAACGATACTTTTAACCACTGTTGTTGAAAGAAGAAAGAACAGCGCGAAAAAGGTCAGCCACTTATAAGGTTTCAAATAAGACATCAAGCGCAGAAAAACACGGCCTTGGTGTTCGTTATTCTTCATCACTGTCTCCTTTCATTTCCAATTGCTGAGCCTCATAGGTTCTTGCATACCAGCCGCCTGACTGGATGAGGTCATCATGGCGTCCGCGTTCAATAATGTGGCCGTCCTGCATCACCAAGATAAGATCAGCATGCACGACTGCACTCAGCCGGTGGGCTGTTATGAGAGTTGTTTTATCCCGGCGGGTCTCTTTGAGGTTATCAATAATCGCATGCTCAGTCTTAGCATCAACCGCTGACAAGGAATCATCCAAAATAAGGATATCCGGATTTAAAATCATGGCCCGGCTCATAGCAATACGCTGCTTTTGACCGCCTGATAAGGAGACCCCTTTTTCACCGATAAGGGTGTCAAAGCCCTGAGGCATAGCTGCAATATCATCGTAAACCTGAGACAGCTTGGTAGCTTCTTCAACCGATGCCATACTCAGCTGAGGATTGCCAAAGCGGATATTCTCTAAAATGGACATGGCAAAGAGAACCTGATCCTGCGGTACATAACCGATAAGACTGCGCAAATCTGCCAAACGGTAGTTTCGAATATCGTGACCGTTGAGATAGATAGCGCCTTGGTTAACATCATATTCACGCAAAAGGAGTTTAAGAAGGCTGGTTTTGCCGGAACCGGTCTGCCCGACAATTCCCAAAGTCTGTCCTTTTTCCAAGGTGAAATGGATGTTGCGGAGTGTCTCTTCATTATCATAGGTGAAGTGCTCGATAGCATACTCCAAGCGGCCATTTTGAATCTCAGGCAGAGGATTTTCGGGATCTTTAATATCAGATGTCTGCGATAAAAGGCTCATGATACGCTCATAGGAAACCGCCCCGCGCTGCACAATATTAAAGAGAAAACCTATCGCCATCAAGGGCCAGACCAGCATATCCAAATAAGTCACAAAAGTCACCAGACTGCCGACCGTTACTTGGTTATTTTTAACAAAAAAGGCACCGACCAAAAGCGTTAGCGTATAAGAAGCCCCTACAAACAAGAGTACCAAAGGATCAAACATGCTGTCATATTTCATAGTTGTCATGTTTTTAGCAAAGGTCATCTCGTTTGTTTCCTGAAAAGCTGCCAACTCATCTGCCTGATAGCCGAATGACTTGGTTACCTTGATGCCTGAGACACTTTCCTGAACCTTATTATTAAGCTCTGAGAAGGCTGCCTGAGAATGCTTGAAGCTCTCATGCGTCCTGCGTCCCAGACGGCTGGTCGCAAAAGCCATCAAAGGCAGAGGAATTACCGCAATCAAGGTCATCTGCCAGGAAATGCTGAAAAACATGGTCATCAAGGTTACCAGAGCTGTAATTGAAGCATCAACGGCCGACATAACACCGCCCCCTGCCAGACGCGTCAGAGAGTTAATATCATTGGTCGCATGGGCCATCAAATCACCTGTCCGGTATTTTTGATAAAAAGAAGGAGACATTTTCGTAAAGTGCTCAAAAAGGCGGGAACGCATGATCTGTCCCAAACGATAAGAAGTCCCTAAAATATAAATGCGCCAGACATAGCGCAGACCGTACATGGCAAAGGCTGACAGCAACAGATAAAAAAGATCCCACAAAAGCATTTCCTTTGTCAGACTTTTACGAGTAATATGGTCGATAACATGCCCCATGACCTTGGGCGGAATCAGGTTGAGAACACTGACCAAGCTAAGAGCCAGTATCCCAATCAAATAACGGCGTTTTTCCAGTTTAAAAAACCACCATAAATTTTTAATAACAGACATCTTTGCCCTTTCTTTTAATCATCATAAGAAAAATCCCCCGGAATGAGGGAAAATCACATTACTATTATAAACCTTGGAGTTTACTCTAAGTCAAACAATCTGACTGCTAATTGGCTTTTTGATTTTTCTTTGCAATGTTTGATAAGAATAAAAAGCTAGAATGCCGCCCAAGGTATTTGTCCACAGATCGTCAATTTCAAAAACGCGGTTGACCTTAAAAAACCAATCCAAAAGAAGCTGGCTTATTTCAATAAAAAGGCTGACACTAAAACTGAGCACCGCAGTCCTTTTTAAACTGCGGACATTTTTGTTCAGCAAAAGTAAACATAAAATAAGGGGATACAGCAGCAAAACATTGCTGATGTTTTGCCCTATGACCCAAAAGAGCTGCCATAAGCTCTTTATCTTTCCCAGACTGACGAGCGAATTAAAGGGAGTCAAAAGAACGACAAGGCGCCCGAAGTGCTGAACCCCCGGCGTTTTCATCTGACTGAAAGGCTGCGGCAAAAAGCACATAGCACAGACAGCCAGAATATAGAAACAAAGCAAACATCGGATTATTCTTTTGGCCAAAGGTGTCAGCTCGCCGTTTTTCTCGCAAAACCGCAACATTACTGAGCAGCCTCAGCGATAGCTTTTTGACGGTCGCGCTTCATTGTATTTGAGCGCAGCTGACCGCAGGCTGCATCAATATCCGTTCCATGCTCCTGCCGGACAACACAGTTAACGCCGTTTTTCTTAAGCACGTCATAAAAGGCATCTACGCGCTCCTTAGGACTGCGGCTGTATTGATCGTGCTCAGTCACAGGGTTGTAAGGAATGAGATTGATATAAGACAGCTTGCGGATTTTCTTGGTTAAATCGGCCAGCTCTTGTGCGTTTTCAGGAGTATCATTGACGCCGTTAAGCATGATATACTCAAAAGTCACGCGGCGGTTGGTCGTTTCAATATAGTATTCAATAGCCGCAAACAGTTTTTCTAATGGGAAAGAACGGTTGATCCGCATGATGCTGGAGCGCAGCTCATTGTTGGGTGCATGGAGCGACACTGCCAGATTAACCTGAACGCCTTCATTGGCAAATTCTCTGATTTTATGAGCCAAACCTGATGTTGATACCGTGATATGGCGGGCACCGATTGCAAGGCCCTTGTCATCGTTGATGGTTCGTAAAAACTTAATAACATTATCGTAATTGTCAAAGGGCTCACCGATTCCCATGACCACAACATGGCTGACACGCTCGCCCTGACCGCGTTCGTCAAAATATTTCTGAACCAGCATAATTTGAGCAGTGATTTCTCCGTTATTGAGATCCCGCTGTTTTTTGATCAGGCCGCTGGCGCAGAAGGTACAGCCAATATTGCAGCCGACCTGTGTCGTAACACAGACCGAAAGCCCGTAATGCTGACGCATAAGCACCGTTTCAATCAGCATACCGTCAGGCAGTTCAAAAAGATATTTGACCGTTCCGTCGGCAGATTCCTGAACAACGCGCTGTTTAAGCGGATTCAGGCAAAAATTTTCCTTTAAAACAGCTACAAAATCCTTGGAAATATTCGTCATTTCTTCAAAAGACTGAACACGCTTGCGGTAGAGCCAATCCCAAATTTGCGCAGCTCGGAATTTCTTCTCGCCGTGTTCTACTGCCCAGTCAATCAATTCATCACGGGTCAGCCCGTAAATAGATGGTTTCATAATTATTATCAAGAGCCTGACAGAATTCAGCCAGTCTCTATAAACTGCTGACCGCCGCTGCTAAAGTTTTCATGGCAGCTAAGCACCTGTCCGGTTCTTTGTCCTTTCTACTTTTCCTTTTTTCTGATGACAAAATTTTTCTTTGCCTCATGAATTTCCCGCAAGGCATCACGCTCTTGTGTTTTTTCTTGGCGAAGTCTGTCGGGATTCGTCCTAGTATTTTTGTTGAAGCGTTTTTTTCGGCGATTATCGCGGCGCCTGCGCCTTTGTGAATTATCTTCTTCAGACTTGATTTCCTTAGGGTTTGGATTTTCCAAAACAAAATAGGCACAGCCAAAATTGCAATATTCTTTGAGATAGTCATCTAAATAGCCGATATAAGGGTGTTTATGTTTGGCTTTAGGCGCTTCCTTGTAAAATCCCTTGAGCCGCAGCTGCTCATTGCCCCAATCACCGACAATATAATCATATTTCAGCAGAATCTCTGAAAAACGCTGGCTGAATACAGTGGCATTAAAGGCATTTTTGACATTTTCTAAAATCAATAAATCTATCTCATCACTCTTAACATGATTGTCAAAAGTTATAAACTGAGGCCCGGGAAATTTGTTGTAATTATACATTTCCGGGGAGATATCTTTTCTCATAGGTCTCCTCTCAGATATTTTTCTACTGTCTGTCTCAGCAAATCAGGAAACAGCAGCCGGCCCTTACGTGAATTAATGCTGCTGAAGTAGGGAGCAAAATAGTACTGATCCACTAAAACAAGACTTAATTTATCTTTTTTACTGGTAACCTTATTATTATACACTATTTTTCCATTTTTGTAAGTAAAACCACTCGTCACAACCTTGCCAAACTGACGGCCGCGAAAGCCCATACCGCGAATCTGCTGATTAGCCAGCAGGTCAGCCTGAGAAAAAATATCCCGGCAGATTTCTAAAAGCTCTGCTTGGCTTACTTGAAAGGTTACTAAACGCATTTGATGCGGAAGGGATTGATGAAGGCTGGCTTTAGTCACTGTCGGCCCAAAAGGCTCAACAACTAAGCCTGTATTAATGATGGCGATATCGGCAGCAACCGACTGGACCATAGCCTCCATGACCATCTCCGCACATTCTTCAAGGGTTGGTTTGCGCGAAAGCCGGCAGACCAGACTTTGTTCAAGCAGGCTCTGTCCCTTGTTCCATAAATCTGCTGTAAAAGCAGCATCATCTTTTTGAGCATCCAGATCACTAAGCGGCAGAGCCTCAATGCTGATATCTGTTAAAACATGATTATCAAAATCAAGGTCTATCTGCCCAACATGGTCTCCGTAGCGTCCTGCTGCCGCCAAGTAGGTGCCGTTGACCGCCTCTCCTTCTTCAAACACATGATGGGTATGAGCACCGATAATCAAATCAATCTCAGGCACTTCACGCGCTATTTGCTCATCTAAGCGAATGCCCAGATGGCTCAGTAAAATCCGAAAGTCTGCTGCTTGAACAGCCGGCAGAGCTAAATCCCGCTTGAGGCAGGACAGGGCATCGTGAATCTGCCAGCCATTTGGCTTGTAAGTCCGGTAATAAGGAAAGGTGTAAGCCAGAAGAGCTATCCTCGTTTTCGCCTTGGTTTCATAGATTACATAAGGATGGGCCCAAGTCGGACGCCCGTGCTGGTCCGTAAGATTTCCCAAGATGATTTGAAAATCAGCCTTGCTGTATAGCTGATTCATCTCAGGTTTAGCCAGACCGATCCCTTCATTATTGCCAATTGTTGCAAAGTCTATTTTCAAATCATTCATCAATGCCACATTGGCAGCCCCGGCTGTCGCATCTGTCAAAGGATGGCTCTTGTCAACATTATCACCCAGGTCGCATCTCAGCACTTCCTTATCTGTTTGCGACTGCTCATCAAAAAAACGCTTGATCTTGGGATAAGCCTCGAAATGCGAATGTAAATCATTGATATGCAGAATTCGAATACTTTCTTTCATGCTTCTATTTTAACACTTTCACAGCAGATATAAAAAGATAAGCCATGCCGGACGAGTCCGCCCCTGCCTTACAGGGGCAAAACTAAAAGGTCTGCTCACACATAAAGCAGACCTTAAATCAATCTAATCTGGACTCTTTGCACTTAGGTTAAAAATTCAGAAGGTACACCTTATCCCGCCTTTAATCATGATTTCTCAGATAGTCGATAGCATCTTCCACACTTTTAACGGGAACAATTTTCATTTTGGTGTCCAATTTTTTGGCAGCCTGTTTAGCTTCCTGATAGTTGGTAAGAGCCTTGGAATTTTCTTTTAAGACAGCCTTGTCCAGAGGATTGTCGGGTACAAAGAAAATATCGGCATCAATCTTATCTGCCGCTGCAACTTTCAGGCCGGCTCCGCCAATATCTCCGACCTTGCCGTCTTCCTCAATAGTCCCTGTTCCTGCGATAATACGGCCCTTGCGAAGATCTTCATCCACCAGCTGATCGTAAATATCCAGGGTAAACATCAAGCCGGCACTCGGTCCTCCGACACCGTCAGTGCTGAATTCAATCTTATCATCAGAAGACACTTTGGTATGGTCAACCAAGCCGATACCGATACCGTTTTTGCCGTTTGATAATTTGACAATCTTGCCTTTAGCCGTTTTCTTCTTGTTTTCAGAGGTGTACTGGACACTGACCTTGCTGCCTAATTTTTGACCAGAGACGTATTTGATCAGTTCTTTGGAGCTAGAGAAAGTACGGCCGTTAACACCGGTGACCGTGTCCGCAATGTTTAAAATACCCTTAAAGGTCGAATTTTTACTGACATTCAGGACATAGACCCCCATGTAATCAAGGCTGGCTTTTTTATCAGCTAAATTGAGGGCTTCATAGATAGCACCATTTTGCGAGGTTTCCATGTAAAACTGGTTAATGCGCATGTAGTCTGCATCACTGACACCGCCGGTTGTTTCCTGAGCACTGGTAATTTCAGTAAAGGGTGTCAGCCAGGCATAAACAACTTGAAAGACCGTTGCCCTGCTCACCCCGACGGCTACAAAATTGTAGGAACCTTTTTCTTTGTCTTCTTGATCATTAACCGTCAAAACCGTACGGATATCATAAGCCCCGCCCGGCATCTCCATGTAGTAGGGCAGAGGGATAAAAAAACAGCCTAAAAGTAAAAGAACACCTAAACAGCTAATTAGCCACCATTTATATTTTTTGATTGTTTTCAAACATTTTCTCCACTTCTTTAGCAACACTTACCGGCACATATTTTTTAATATCTGACTTAAAATAAATCAGCTCACGCACATGTGTTGAGTTAATATACTTCATGTCTAATTTGGTCAGCAGGTAAACCGTCTCTAATTCCGGTGCCAATTCCCGATTAAAAAAGTCTAAGCGGGCTTCATGTTCCAAATCCTCAGAACCGCGCAGACCCCGAACCAGATGAGTTGCTTGCAGATCTCTGGCCACATCAACAGCCAGAGAATCACGCGCCCTTATCACACTGACATTTCCCAAACCAGCCACAGCCTCTTCCAGCATTTTCTGACGGCTGTCTATATCAAACAAGCCTGTCTTATCTTTATTGTAAAAAATACCAACATAAAGCTTGTCAAAAAGTTTTCCGGCACGTTCAATAATATCCACATGCCCATTTGTCACAGGATCAAATGATCCTGCAAAAAGTCCAATTTTATCTGACATAAACCGTCACCTTTGATATTCCATAAATTTTTTGTTTCCAAATGCCCAGCTCTGCAATTTCCTCAGGCAAATGAATGGCCTTGTCCGTTTCACAGACCACCATGACATCGTCTGACAGGAGCTTGCGCCGGCAAAGTTCTTCAATATTTTTGACAATTTCTTCCTGGGCGTAGGGAGGATCCAAGAAAACCAGATCGAATTTTCCGCTCAGGCGCTCCAAAGCACGCGCAGCTTCCATTTTCAAAAGCTGAAACCGGCTCTCTTCCTTGGTCATTTTTATATTGGCCTGAACAATAGCCTGAGCCTTGCGGTTTCTCTCCACCAAGACAGCACTGTCCATCCCCCGTGAAACAGCTTCAATCGCAAGACCGCCGCTGCCGGCAAAAAGATCCAAAACACGGCCGCCGCTAAAGTAGGGGCCAATCATATTAAAAACAGCTCCCCTCACCTTGTCTGAGGTCGGACGGGTTGTCTTTCCTTCCAAAGTCTTTAATGGCCGCCCGCCATAACTGCCAGAAACAATTCTCATGTGTTCCATTATATCAAAAATGAGAAAAATTTTCGCATACTTGCAACTCCTGCCTTAAATTTTCGGATATTTTTATATCTGATAACAGCACAAAGCCGGAACAAATTTGTTCCGGCCTTGTGCTTAATCGTGCTGACCGCTGTCCAGAGCATTGTGGCCAACTGAAATGTCGGTTGTCAGTCCTTAAAAGTCATGTCAAAATCTTATTCTTGAGAAAGTGCGGCTAATTTGGCAATCAGGGGCTGATAATCAACTTTGGTAAAATCTGTGACGTCTATTTCATATAAAGTCCCCAGTGAAAAGTCATTGTATTTTCTGTCTTCAATAATCTTTTGGAAGCCTTCCTTGGTGATTAAATCATCTGCCAAGTGTCGGTCAGACAGCCTATCGCCATGATGAAAATGAGTCATGATAAAACTCAAATGTCTATCCTCCGCCAAATCCCGCGCCATGCGCCTTTGCCAAAGAACATCAAAATCTGCTGTCAAGCGGATAGTGATAACCCGATAACCGTATTTTTCGGATAAGTGGGTTAATTGATCCTTCTGTTTAAAAGAAAAAGGGTATTCGGTAGCTGCAAACTGTCTGCCCACGGCCATGTAAAGCTCCAAAGCTTGATAATAATACTGCCAAACCTGTTTTTCCAAAGCAGCTTTTTCCTGAGCATTGTCAAAGCCTTTGCTCTCCGCCAGGTCTTCTTTAAATTCATCAGGAGATACGGTGTAAAGACGAGGTAAGGCAGACCTCATGAGATTCAAAAGATAGCTTTTGCCCGTTGCCGGCGGACCGGCCAGTAAAATCAAATATTTGTTCATTGCTTTACTCCGCATGCAAAGCAGACTCCAGATTCATAAACAGTGTCATTTTATGTTTGACAATTTCCTTAACTTTTTGATTGGCTGGAATGACATTGTAACGCAGGGACTTATTAACAGCTGTTTGGCCGAAAGTTGTCTTTGCTTCCTGCGTCCAGTTAACCAGCAGTTCTGTTCCAACATTGAACTTGCGGATACCATTATTGATCAGCTGAGGATAGTCCTCTTCTTTGACCCCCGTGCCACCATGGATCACCAAAGGAGTCGGTACAGCCTGATGAATTTCCTTTAATAAAGGAATTTGAACATCTGTTTTGGATTTAAACTGGCCGTGATTGGTACCGATCGCAACTGCCAAAGCATCAACCTGTGTTTCCTTGACAAAGGTCACAGCATCTTCCGGCCGTGTATAAATTTTGTCATCTTCCGAGACAGAAATTCCTTCCTCTGTACCGCCGATAGTTCCCAGTTCGCCTTCAACAGCGACACCTCTGGCATGGGCGTATTCAGCAACCAGCTTAGTTTTTAAGATATTTTCTTTAAAGGGCAGATTGGAACCGTCAAACATGATGCTGGAGTAACCGGCCGAGATAGCATCTTTGATGGCATCAAAGTCTCTGGCATGGTCCAGATGCAGCGCCGCATCAATCATGTAGTGATCAGCCATTTCCTTGACTACTGCAACAATAACTGAGTAACCGATATATTTGGCTGTATCAACACTGGTCTGAATGATGATAGGAGCTCCCACTTCCTTGGCGGCACGCATCATATCCGGCAGCATTTCCAGATTGTGCATGTTAAAGGCACCGACGGTCATATTTAATTTTTCTGCGGTAGCTGTTAAGTCTTTTAACGTCTTATACATTTGTTCGCTTCTCCTTTATCTTCTCAGTCCTTGGACAGGGTTAATTTTTTGGCAATGTTTCGCATTTCGTCCATTTTAGCCATATAGTAGTCAATCGCTTCAGTGTCTTTATTGCGGGCGGCTTGAGCCCGTTTAGCATTGTAGAGGCTCATGAGCTTCTTATAGCCTTCTCCCATGGATAATTTGGCTTCCAGACTTTTCTCTAGATAAGCAATCGCCTCATCGCTGTCGTCCAGCTCGGCATACCATAAGCCTATCTTTTCATAGGAGAGAGCTTTTTCTTGATCTGACTGCTGCTGCGACAGCAGAGTTTCTTCTGCTTTTATTTTCTCTAAAAGTCTGGATTTCTCCGCTTCTGACAATTGAGGTTCTTCACGCTTGGCAGCAGTTTTTTTATCGTTAGCTGTTTTTTTCTTAAACCATTGAAACACACACTCACCCCCTTATCAAATACCTATTGCTTTAAATATCGGACTGAACAGCCAAGCGTAGAGCAGGGCAACCACAACGGTATCAACATCGGTTGCTGTAGCATTGACAAATCCCAGCTGGTTAAAGGCCGTTACCAAGAGAGCCGGCAGCAAGGTGATAAAGAAACCATGCGCAATACCGCCGATAATGGCTCCGCGGCGGCCGCCGACAGCATTGCCGAAGATACCGGCAGTACCTCCCGCAAAGAAGTTGGTCAGCATACCCGGCAAAATCATCGCTAAGCCTAGCATAGGCAGGATAAGCATAGCTACGATCGTACCAATGGTTGTCGTAATGAATCCAAGAATAACCGCATTTGGTGAATAGGGAAAGAGCACGGGACAATCCAGAGCCGGAATAGCATCCGGAACCAGTTTCATGGCGATACCGCGGAAAGCTGGAACAATTTCAGCTAAGAGCAAGCGTACACCGGCTAGAAGGATATAGACACCGACCACAAATTGAATAGCCTGCATAAAAGCAAACATGACATAGTTTTGCGTACCTGTATCAACAGCCTTAGGTCCGGCAAAGATGGCTGTGATGATAAATAAAGGTACCATGACAACCATTACAGACAGGTAAGTATCCTGCAGGAAGTCAAAGGCTTTGGGCAGTTCAATATCTTCGATCGATTTCTTTTTATCACCTTTTTCACCGAATATTTTAGCGACACCGGCTTCAAAAAGGTAGCCGATAGTACAAAAATGTCCCAGAGCAATATCATTTGACCCGGTAACTTTGCGGATAATGGGCTGAGCAATGGCCGGCATAGCGACCGCAAAAGCGCCGCCGACTATCCCGCCGACAACGATCAGCAGAAATCCTCTGAGCCCTGCAAAATAACCAAACACAGTTGTCATGGTCGCCATCCATAAAATCGCCTGACCTGTCAGAAAGATGTATTTCCATTTGGTAATGCGGGCGAAAATAATATTGAAAATAAAGATGGCTAAAAAGGTCAGAGCAATATCGCTGCCAAGACCCAAATCATTCATGGCCTGACCATTGATGGCTTCAATAGAAGGGACAATTCCTTGGGTATGAAAGCCGCTCTTAAAGATTTTTCCAAAATAAGTTAAACTTGTTACGATAACACTGGAACCCGCACTTAGGACCTGAAAGCCAAGCAGGGTTTTAAGCGTTCCGGAGATTACCTGACCAGCTGATTTTTTCTGCAGAATCAAGCCCAGCATCGCAATTAGGGCAATGGTAACAGCAGCCTGTGTCAGGATGTTGTTAATAATAAAATTGATAACGCTCATTGTCATCCTCCTTTTTTAAATCAGTTCGCGTTCCCTTAAAATCGGAATGAGTTTTTCTTCAATTTCCTGACTGGAAACAATATTTTTTAAATAGATAATGGCTGTTTTGGACGTGTCAATGTCAAAATTAGCAAACTGTTTCTGGAAATTCTGAGCGGTAATAATGACATCCGGCTGAACAGAAGCAGCGGTCGAAATATCCACATGATCCAGCTTCGCATCAATATGGTGCTTGGTCAGAACATCCTCAGCTGCCATTTGTGCTGCAAAACTGCTGCCTAAACCGGCACCGCAGACAAATAAAATAGTAATTGGTTTTCCCATCATGATTCCTCCTTTGAATGGAATAAAATAGTTTTAACAGACTGAACATCTCTTGCCTGACAGAGTTCTTCAACCTTATTGGTTGCCCGAATAAGATTAACGAGACTTTTCATGATATTTAAGTGTGAAAAAGCGTCAACCGCTGACAGGCAAAAGATGACCTGAACCTGCTTATCAGCTTCTTTCCCGAATGCGACAGGTTTTTCAAAAATAGCTAGGCTCAGCCCCAGCTGTTTCGCCCCGTCTTCCGGTCTGGCATGAGCCAAGGCCAAATGCGGACCGATAATGATGTAGGGACCGTATTTCTCGACACTTTCAATCATCGCCTCACTGTAATGCTCATTGACAATACCTTCCTTGTACAAAGGGGCAGAGACAAACTTAATAGCATCGCGCCAGCTGTAGTTTTTATCGGTAATTAAGATATGATCATCCTTTAAAATATCCTCAATCATTGGTTGGACCTCCCTCTTATTAATCCTCAGACAATTTTTTGTAAAAACAGCTTCAATTGCTGCATAGAAGTCTTTATCAACTTCAACCTTGCTGCTTTTTTCCAAAAGCTGCAGAATTTCCAGAAAAACTTTGGTGTAATCCTCTTTTTTCTGAGTCACTCTTCTGGCCTGCTGATTGGCCTTTAAAAAATGATTGATACGCATCTTGGTATCTTCCTGAATAATGGAATCAAGAACTAAGACCGGTTTATTTTGATAATCAATATTGACCGTTGAAAATACCAAATCCACATCCAGCTTATCAATAATGCCTGTCTCTCTGGAATTAAGAATGGCAAATACTTCGATATTGAAAAATTCTTTAAGATTTTCAGCTAAAAGTTTGCCCGTAGCCGTCCCGTGATTGCAAACCACAACTGCGCGGTACCAATATTTATTATCCTGATTGATCTCGCTTAGAGTTGTTGAAAAATAAATCGTTAAAAAAGCAATCTCATCATCAATAATTTTACAGCCCAGCATTTTTTCCAGCCGGCGGGTAAATTTGGCTACGGCTTTATAGATACTGCCGTAACTTTGCTTAATCCTTTCTGTCAGCGGATTGGTCAGCTGAATATTATTTTTAACCCTGGCGACCATGCTGACGATATGATGATAGAGCCCTTGCTGCAAAACACTGTCTTTCCTGTTGAAAGGAATCTTAGTTTCCTGCTCCACAAAGTTAATGAGCTGAATGGTTAATATCTGCAGCTGAATCCAATTAATAGGACTGTCATTCTTTTTGATGTTAAAGGACTGCAAAATCGAATGAATATACTGCATCTCTAAAGCTGACGGTTCTATTTGGAATTCCTGACAGACCGCTTGTAAATAATTGTCAATAGCAGCTGTTTTAACAGCAGCATCTTTGGGAAGATCTTCCTGACTGAGCTTGGCATTGCGCTTAACTCTTAAGAGCCAGATACAGGTAAAAAGAATGAAGTGCGTTCGATGAATGTCATCGTTGACCATTAAAATTGTGCGGTCAAAAATCTCATTGACTTTTAGGATAAGGTCCCCGGGAACATAACGGCTGATAATTCGGCTTTTATGAGAGCTGAAAGCCGTTCCCATTTTAGTAATTTCCGGACTGAGAAGGCTGTACAGCATGATGCGGATTGTAGCTTCCCTGCCCTCCAGCAGGAGCCCTGCCTTGGGATGGCTGATAATATCAATATGATAAAAAGCCAGCTCCTGCCTGATCTGCCGCATATCCTCATCAATAGTCGACTTAGAAACCCCATAAAATGTTTCCTTACGATGCAGAAAAACGTTATCGTCTCCCAAAGCCACATCCAAAATTAAATCTAAAATCCGCTCCTTTCTCTCCAGATAATCTGTCTTATCCTCGTTTGACAGCTCACTTTTAAGAATTTTGCCCTCCTCATCGCTCAAGGTCAAAAAGAAGCCTTGAGAGCGAATGCTTTGAATAACCGGTAAGTGAATTGATGCTAAGAAATCATTAATGGTCAAAATGTCATTTCTGATAGTTCTGGAACTGACCTTGAATTCTTTTTGCAGACTATCTGTGCGAACAGGCAATGCCGATACTAAAATACGGTTTAAAATACTGACAGAACGTTCTTTCATCAATTTCTTACTCCTTTCTTACTTATTAGTATAAAGTGAAAAACAGTTAATTGGTAGTAGATATTTTTGCCATTTCTTACGGAAAAAAACTAAGCTCCAGTCAGGCAGCAAACCTAAGATGATATTGCTGTTTTCTTCTGATAAAGCAAAAAATCCGACCCCCAATAAGGGATCAGACCTTTACATATTGCACAATATGTGAACAATTTACTCTAAAAGCAGCCATCAGGAATTACTGGCTTTTAAACTTGGCTTTATCTCACTTATCAAACTGGCAGTCATCCGCCTGGGCCCGCGGATATTGGTAACGCCGTGTTCTTTCAGCCGCTCAATGGGAAAGTCGCTGTCATCATATTTTTTAAGCAGCTCCAATTTCATGTACTTTCTGTCTGAATGGGGCTGTTTAATACCCGCTTCGAGCACCCGGCAGGCATAGCGAAGCGCGCGTGTCGGCGCTGTAATGTAAACAAAAAGGTAATCTCCTGTCTGGATACTGGCTTTTTGCGGCCAGATGTTGATTTTATGCGCCGCAAATTCAGCATCAATGTCATAATACTTGAGATTTGCCGGAATAATCCAAAAATCAGGGCCAGCCGGATTTTCCAGACTTTTCCCGCTGACCAAAGCTCTGCTCTTATCCACCAGAGAAAACAGCAGATCATCGGTCACAGTGCCGTCCAAAACAACCGAAATCCAAGATTTCTTATTCATGTGATAGGAAGGATAAATGCCCGGAAGATCAAGAAGACCTGTCAGATCATAAGGTTCGACCTTGAGATTGATAATCTCTACTTCCTGCTTGAGCTTCTCTTGTTCCCACACTTCTTTTCCCAGATCCAGCTTGCCGCGCTCAACCGTCATGATGAGCCCGTACCATTTACGGTTAAGAGGATAACGGTAAGAAGAAAAGGAGGGATATTTTTTAAAGGGGTGGTCATATTGATCCCCGTAAACCTGCTCCAGCCTTTGAGCCAGGCGGTTGGTCTGCTCCTCTATAAATGGCAGAGCTTCAAAGCAAGCATCTGCTAGTTTTCCTAAAATCTCAGCATAAGCTTCTCTGACCTGACCGACAAAGGTGCCTGTTTGGCGCTCTACCCGCAGAGCCAGGTAATCATCTCCAGTATCCCTATCAAGCACACGGCTGGACACCAATCCTTCAGCAGAAATCCTTATCAGCGCCTCAAAATCACCGTTCATGAAACTTTCTTTGTAGAGATAACCATCTCCTTCTTTTGAAAATCCATAAGGAAGAAGCTTGTCAAACAGCACACGTTTCTTCTTAAAAAAATCTGATTCAAGAGACATCCTGTTTTCCTTTCCAAGATACACATGCAAAACAAATTAATTCAGTACATAGTCCCTGATTGCCTTAGAAGCGCCGTTATCGTTGTTAGAGGCAGTTTCTTGGTCGGCCTCATCTTTGACAGCCTGCGGTGCATTGCCCATGGCCACTCCCAAACCGGCCAGTTTTAACATAGGCAGATCGTTGAAATTATCGCCAATCGTCATAGCAGCTGTCAGAGGCACATGATAGTAGCCGGCAATTTCCGTGAGAGCATTTTCTTTGGAGACTGATTTTGAGATGACTTCTAAGTAGTTAGCCTTAGACAGGTAAAAGGAAGCATCCGCAAATGACAAGTTTTTGAGATAAGCAAGCAATTCTTTAATGTCATCAGCCTCAGCAATTAAAAGAAGCTTGTGAACGGGTCTTTTGCTGTCTGCCAAAAGCTTATCCAGCTCTCCGACAAGTGGCGTTTCTTTGGTAATCTCAGATTCAATCTGAACCCATTTGTCCCTTTTTTCGACAATCCAGTCACCGCCCGAATACACATTAAGAGCAATGTGCGGAAATCGCCTGCGCACCACATCAACAACCCTTTTAACATCTTTTTTGTCCAGACTGTGTTCAATTAAGGTATCAAAATGTTCACGGCTGCCCTCAACAATAAGAGCCCCGTTGTAGCAGGCAAGAGGACTGCCGTGCAGCTGCAGCTTTTCAGCAAGGGGAAACATGCCGTAAGGCGATCTGGCAGAAGCCAGCACAAAAGGAATGTTCTTGGCCTTTAAAGCAGCCACCGTTTCCTTCAAATCAGAGTCAAGCTGGTGTTTATCATTTAAAATAGTTCCGTCAATATCACTTAAAATCAATCGAATCGCTTCTGCCATAGCAACCTCCTAAAAAATAACCTTCAAGTTCTGAGACAGCAGTTTTTGGACAGCTCTTGTCGGTTTTTTATCCGTAATAAAATAATCAAAATCGTTAATATCAGCCAGCACATAACTGGCCTCTTTGGCGAATTTATCCTCTTCAGCCAGCAGTATCTTAGTCTTGGCATTTTTCAAGACCAATTTCTTCAGATGAGTATCGGCCGCATCTTCAAAAGACACTTGCCCTTTCTTTAGGCCTGCAGCTGCAATGATGGCCGCATCAAAATGAATGTCCTTGAGCAGCTCTGCCTCATTTAAGGCATAATAAAAGCGGTTCTTAGGCTGAAACTGGCCGCCCAGAAGATGAAAATCAACCGTTTCATGCTGAGCCAGAACAATGGCATTATCCAAAGAATGCGAATAGATGGTCACGTCCTTATCAATCAGCTGCGCTAAGCGCAGCACAGATGTCGACACATCAAAAAAGTAGAGCTGCCCCGGTGCTATCAGCTGATAAGCCTTTTGAGCTATGGCATCTTTGTTTTCAGTCAGGCGATGCAGACGCTCTTCAAAGGAAAGAACGCTCTGCGATTTCTGCAGAGGCAAAATCCCGCCATGTGTCCGAATAACCCGCTTATCGGCTGCCAGAAAAGCAAAATCCCGCCGCACTGTATCGCGGGAAACATTCAGCAGCGCACGAGCTTCTTTAGCAGACAGCTCCCCTCTTTCCTCAACCAGCCTTAAAATTTCCTGCAGTCGTTTTTCCCGGTACATAACACCCCTCCTTTGCTTAAATCTATTATAACACATTTTAAGCAAAAATAAGTCTTTTTAAGTTTTTATAAGCTTTTATTTTTAAAAATAATACAGTAACCTCAAAAACCTATATCAAAGAGAACATAAAAGCACCCCAAACCTTAGATTTTTAGTCTAACGTTTGGAGTGCAGTTCAAAAGTCTCAGACATTTAAATGTTAAGGGGCCATATAAGCCGTAGACTACTTGACTGAAATAGCCTTAGACAGCTCTTATTGACGATAATAATAGTCCTCTGCAGGATAGTTGCCATCACTTTGCGTTATCAAAATACGAGGCCTGCTTGAATCTGATTGATCCCCTTGAGGATTTTTAAAACCAATCTTAAACAAAGCCAAAGCCGCACCCGTATTATTCCCTGCTCTTAAGCTGGCATAAGGAACACCGTTTCTGTTAGCAGAATCTTTAATTCCCTGCAAGGTCATCTTGCCGTTTACTGTACCGTCAGAAGTAATTTCTAAGGTGTCACCCCTGCCGTTTTTCCAAGTACCAACCAAAGATTGAAAGTTGCCGTTATTAATCTCATCAATGTTTAAATCTTTTTGGCTAGTAGCAGTGGAAGTTCCCTCATCAGACACTTCTGCTTCAGTAACTTCTTCGGACGAACTGCTTGAAGTGGATTGCTTTTCTGTCTTTTTTTCAGTCTGCTCAGATTTTGCTTGACTGGAAGCTTTCTGCGAAGTCTCTGTCTTATTACTGCGGCAAGCTGACAAAAGCAAAATGGACAACAAAGCCAAAAAGATGTTTACTAATTTCTTTTTCATAACAAGCTCCTCTCCTTTATAAAAATAGCATACCCTCCTACTTTCCTTTGAGTGACCTCCTTCCTAAAAATCAGAAATCGAGATAATAGAAGAAATCAAACTCTTCAATCACTTATTTTTATTTCAGACGACTTTAACTACCTCTATTATACTACAGTCTTAGCAAAATTAGTCAGAATTGCTTGTTGATTCTTTTATTTCCCTATTTCACCTTAATCATACCAAAAACCACGGCTGCTCACCGTGGTTTATTCTGAAGTTTAAACGTTATTAGCTTTCTTTCCGAGAAAATAGGTTGAAACAAAGCCACCAATAAGTGCTACTATCATAACACTAATTGACACCATTAAGTTGTACTTGGAACCGGAAGGATCAATATAAGCTGGCAGTGAAATAAAACCAGGAGTTGAAACTACATATTGTGTCATTCTGAGTAGGCCTGCTAAAAGACCGCCTATTCCTCCGCCAATAATCGCACCGACCAAAGGATACTTTTGCGGAAAAAGAACACCATATACCGCAGGTTCAGTAATACCACATAAAGCTGTAATTCCGGCCGACATAGATACAGATTTCTGATTGACATCTTTGGAAATAAACATTGCTGCAAGAGCTGCACCTCCGACAGCAACATTTGCAGGTGCCATACCTGTCATAATAAGAGGATCACTGCCTACTTGAGCCATTAATGCAAATAAAACTGGGTAAGTGGCATTATTCATACCAAAGAATACCATTAAAGGAGTTGTCATCCCAATCACCATTACCGCTGGAGCAGGAGCCGCCTTATATAGAGCATAGACACCGTCAGCTAACCAAGTTCCTAAAAGATTTCCAATGGGACCCAAGACAATTAATGTTACCGGAACTGTCAGTAAAATCGTAATTAAAGGTACGAATATTGTCTTCAAATAAACAGGCATGTGCCTTTCCAGAAATTTATAAACAACTGACATAAACAGCACACCAAGAATAATTGGAAATACTGTGGAATTGTAGCTTATCTGTGGGACTTTAATTCCGACAAAATTGAGCCCTTTTGCTCCATTAATTGTTGAGTAAAGAAGAATTGCTCCCAAAAAGGCTCCTAAAAAACCATTTGATTTTAAACGGTTAGCAGCTGAAAACCCAATAAATATTGGCAAGAAATAGAACGTCGCTTGGTTAATAGCATAAATGATTATATAGGTACCTGATTTATCACTTACACCAAAAAAGTTGGTCAGTACTGTCAAAACTGCACCTGTAAGCCCGCCAGCCACAAGCACTGGAATAACAGGCGAGAAAGTTCCCCCAATAAAAGACATAACAGTATTTAAATAGTTATGTTTTTCACCGGGTTTCTTTTCTAAGGCTATATCTTCCCTAGCTGTATCAGCATCTTCCACGTAACCCTTTTCTTTTATTCCGTCCATTTTTTGAATTTCAGCATATACGTTAGGGACATCTTGACCAATAACGATTTGATGTTCTCCATTTTGTACAACAACAGCGAGAACTCCTGATAATTTAGTAATTGCTGAATTATCAAACTTTGTTTCATCTTTTAGATTTAATCTCAGTCGTGTCATACAATGACTAACACCCGTAATATTTGATACACCACCACTTAATTTAACAATGTCTTCGGCTAATTTTTTATAATCTTTAGACATAGTTAGTTCCCCCAGTTCTGACCATTTGATTTAATAAGATTTGAATACCAATAATAGGATGCCTTTTTAATTCTGGCCAAATCTCTAAGATCATCATCAGTTCTATTAATAAATACCAAGCCATAACGCTTAGCCATACCATTACCTGTCGAAAGCAAATCTGTAAATGACCAAGGATTATAACCAAGGACTTCTACACCATCTTGAATTACCAGTCCAACTTGATAGATTTGGTCTCGTAAAAAGTTAATGCGATAGACGTCATTCACTTCACCATTTTCGTCCACATCCTCATGTGCACCATAACCGTTTTCAGTAATAATCATCGGCAATTGGTAGAGATTCCACATATCTCTCAAAACATAGCGCATTGCTACTGGATCAATTTCCCAATCCCAGTCTGTGTATTCAACATAGTCATTGTAAACAAGCTTATATTCTCCTGGTACAACCGGAAATTTTAATTGCCCCTTGATGCCATATTTATTAAGTTCATATGCCTGAGGCTGCTCATCTAATTTTGCTTCAGCTGCCGTGTTTGACCGATAACAATTAATTCCAAAGTAATCAATTCGAGCTTGATTAAAAATTTTTTGATCACCATCGTGAATATCAGGGTTAATGCCATGCTCTTTCCAATAATTCTTTATAAAATTACTGTATTTTCTATGTGCATAAAAGTCATTCCAAATTTTTTCAGTAAACTCTTCAGCATTAAGTCTTGCAATTTGGTCCATCGGATTCCCAGTATTTGAATAAATTGGTACCATCCCGGGAACAGGTCCGATTTTCCCATTTTCCACCATCTCATGGCAGGCAATAACAGCTTTGGCATGACAAAGATTCATGATATGATTAACTTTCCACTGATCCTCAAACCATGTTTCGGGGTATTTGCATGTTCCTAACCAATGACCATAAACAATTTGCATGTTTTGTTCATTGATAGACAGCCAGTACTTAACACGGTCACCAAATTCTTTGAAACATGTTCTGGCGTATTGTTCAAAAGCATCAATAATACCACGTCCATACCAGCCATCATATTCTTCATCAACCCATACCGGAAGGTCATAGTGATAAAGAGTTACAATTGGTTCAATCCCATTATTAACAAGTTCATTAATTAAATTATTATAAAAATTGATTCCTTTTTGATTAGGGATTCCTGATTTATCAGGAAAAATACGCGGCCAAGCAATGGAGAACCTGTACGATGTAAATCCTGCTTCTTTCATCAATGCAACATCTTCTTTATAGTGATGATAATGATCAGAAGCCACCGAATTGTCAGCAAATGGTTTTTTCTTTTGTGAATTTAAATCAATCTTTGATACTGCTCTGCCATCTTCATTGACAGCACCTTCAACTTGCCACGCAGCACTTGAAGCACCCCATAAAAAATTTTTAGGAAATATCGGTTTTTCTTTATAATGCATATTATTCCTTTCTTACAATAACTGGCTATATTCGCAAATAATTGAGTCTAAGACGTAAGTGATACCATAAGTGTAGTAAATAATGTCTTTATTATTTTGATTATCCATTGAAGTTAGATGATACACTCTATCAAATGTGACATTAAATAAAGGATTCCTGCTGTTTGTGAATAAAAAAGTAGTTGCTCCACTGGCAAATAAATCATCTTGCAGTGTTTCAGCTAAAGCACCTGATATAGAAAAGACTAGAATCAAACAATTTGAATCTAATTTCCTACTAAATTGACTGAGCTTATTTTGGCTTGCAACGATGGAAATTCTTTTCCCAAAAATGGCCATAGTTTGCTGAAACACTCGAATGCTATTTGCTATGGTGCTTGATGCAACTATTATCACTTCATCAGAATGGTGAATGCTATTCACAATCTGTGTTAATTCTCTATTTGAAAGTCTATCTTCCAACTCTGTAAAGATCAATTTAAGCTGCTCTCTCAATTTAAATAGAAAATTATCTTTACAGTAAAATGTTTTGTAACTTTCAAAACCTTCATCAAATTCCGAAAAATGTTTTTTCAATTCTTTGAAATTATCATAGCCCAAATGTTGACAAAAGCGTCTTACTGTTGCCCTTGATACATGGTTTTCTTCAGCAACATCAAAAATATTTAAATTCCCTATCTGTTGATAGTTGTCAATTAAATAGCGGGAAAGCTGATAATCCACACTTCCTACATCGCTGGAATTGTATAAATTCTGCAAATTATATAGTAAACTTAAACGTCTGTTTTCCATTATCTTCTCCTCGGCCTTGGATTAATTCTATTTTATATCTTTACAAACAAAAAAGGGGAACAATTATTGTTCCCTGAAATTTGCCTTGATCTTAAAATCAACATATATCTGACCGCTATCATTCTCTGCATAGAGTTTTTTATTGAAATCATCTGGCAGACGGATCAAGCATAAAATCATCCCATTATTTGGGAAAAGTACTAAAAATATTTAAAAACTTAGAAAACCAATTATAAAAGGTTGTACTCTTGTTTTGTTTTATCAATGCTGTTCATTAATGAAGGCTGTCTCAATTTTACTTCTTCAAGGTTACTGTTTTTTATATTTTCAGAAATTAAATAATGATACAGCTCATCCTTATAAGGTGAGGTCAGTTTGTAATTTGGAAATTGGATATTAATGCTGTCTTTAGAGAATCTAGCAAGTTCTTTATTTTCGTCTTCCATCAATCTTACGCTATATTTGATTTGACATGCGCCATCAACAAGAATGTTGAAACGTAACTGATTAACCCCCTTAGTTAATTTATAGTTTATTGTAAATATAAATTTACTTTGATTGTAAGGTTTTAAAAGCTCAATAATAGGAGTTAAAGTTCTATCAACCGGAGAACCTCCTCCTAATTGCCTAATAAATTTCTTTTCCGAGGAAAGATAGGGAATCTCAATATCACTTTCAATTTGATTAGTTGCTGTATTGAGCAATTCAATTTTGATAAATTGTCTATAATCTGATATATCATTAGAAAAATATTTTATTATGTCATGATCCGTCAATACCTGAGAAAATATTATTTCTATATCTCCTCCATTCAACCTTCCTTGTTTTAAATCTTTTTCAAATATACACCTGTCAAAATCTTTAACCTTATTTCTATAACTGATTTTTAATCTATAGTTTCTAACAGAACTTTTCTTATTTCCGTTATTAAAAATTACAAAGTCTACTTTCTGATCATCTATATCCAAGCCATTTTGCACTATTATATCCTCATATAAATAATTATCTACAACGATATTCTCAACTATTAAATCTTTAATTATTAAATCATCTTTTTCATTCTGAATTACCAGCTCATTCTCAATATAATTTCTATACACATCTGAGTTTTGAAAAGATGGTAGTAATTCTCCTTCAAACATTTTAGGAACATTTCGCACATCAATGCTTTTTATTATTACCTTTTGAAAATGAGGAAGAATAAATTTTTTAAAGACCCAAATAATAATAGTTATTATAATTGAAAATAGCCAAAATAAAATATTTGAAATAAGATTTGTAATTAGATCTTTCAGATTAATAAGCTCCACAAAATTCACTATGATACTCCGTCATTGTTTTATTTTATTATATCAAAAAACAAGCCCAACCATCTGGTTGGACTTCAGACTGAAGACAAACTTCTTTTTGGAGGTTTGTCTTTTTTTAAAATTCTCCAGAAAGTATGTCCTGAGGTGACAATAACTAAGGCATTTACTTGAATTTGACCAAAATAAAAAGGCCTTCCT
>NZ_JBZFUJ010000016.1:0-37661 GCF_058314475.1 Streptococcus sp. ELY_90 | reverse complement strand
ATAATCTGGTTTTTCTTTGTGAAACATGGCCTTACCTCACAAACCGTTTTCTTTTAGTATACTCCTAAACAGAGCAAAAAGCTCTTAGAAACCAATTTCTAAGAGCTTTGTCTTCAGTCTGAACCTGAGATTTATGTCTCAGGTTTTTTGCTTGCGGTAAAGGCAAACGTTTGCAAAAAGATATTGAAAAAACGGCCTTTTTTTGGTAAAATTTGAGAGATGAAAACATTATATGATGTGCAGCAGCTGTTGAAACAGTTTGGCATCTATGTTTATTTGGGTAAGCGGCTTTACGACATCGAAATGATGAAAATTGAGCTGGAGAGGCTCTATGAAAACGGGCTGATTTCAAAAAATGACTATTTACAGGCTGAACTGATTTTGCGCAGAGAGCACAGGATAGAAAAGGAAAAAGAAGATGAGTAAAAAGCTTTTAGGCATTGATCTTGGCGGAACAAGTGTTAAATTCGGCATTCTGACCTTGGACGGCCAGGTTCAGGAAAAGTGGGCCATTGAAACCAATATCTTGGAAGACGGCAAACATATCGTTCCGGATATTATTGCTTCTGTCAAACACCGTTTAGACCTTTATGGTTTAACCAAAGAGGATTTTGCTGGTATTGGCATGGGATCGCCGGGAGCAGTAGACCGTACCCAAAAAACTGTGACAGGAGCTTTTAACCTTAACTGGGCTGAGACACAGGAAATTGGAGCAGCCATTGAAGCAGAGCTGGGCATTCCTTTTGCCATTGATAATGACGCCAATGTTGCGGCCTTGGGTGAACGCTGGGTCGGTGCCGGTGACAATAATCCGGATGTTGTTTTTGTGACCTTGGGAACAGGTGTCGGCGGGGGTATCATTGCGGACGGCAACCTTATCCATGGAGTTGCCGGAGCCGGCGGAGAAATCGGCCATATTGTTGTTGAGCCGGACGATGGTTTTGAGTGTACCTGCGGCAATAAGGGCTGTCTTGAAACAGTTGCCTCAGCGACAGGTGTTGTCCGCCTGAGCCGTCTTTTGGCAGAAAGTTATGAGGGCACATCAAGTATTAAAGCCGCTATTGATAATGGTGACAGCGTGACGAGCAAGGATATTTTTACTGCAGCGGCAGCCGGTGATAAGTTTGCGGATTCTGTGGTTGAAAAGGTCGGGTTTTATTTAGGTCTTGCCACGGCCAATATCAGTAATATTTTGAACCCTGACTCGGTTATTGTTGGCGGCGGTGTGTCTGCAGCCGGTGAATTTTTACGTTTACGCATCGAAAAGTATTTCCAGCAATTTGCTTTTCCGCAAGTTAAAAAATCTACCAAGATTAAAATTGCAGAACTGGGAAATGATGCCGGTATCATCGGAGCAGCCAGTCTTGCCCGTCAGTTTATTGAGGAATAAAGGAGTCATATGTCAGCTATAACGATTATTTTATGGATTATTGTTTTTGCCTTTCTTGCTTTCTTTGCCTGGAACTATATCCGTGTTCGCCGTGCGGCTAAGTATATTCCCAATGCGGAGTTTGAAAGTATGATGAGAAGAGCTCAGGTTATCGATTTGCGCTCTCCAAGTGAATTTCGCCGCAAGCATATTTTAGGAGCGCGCAATCTGCCGTCTGAGCAATTTAAAGAGTCTGTATCGGCTCTGCGCAAGGATAAACCGGTTCTGCTCTACGACAATACTCGCGGGCAGTTAGTCGCCCGTGCCGTTTTAACGCTCAAAAAAGCAGGCTACAAGGATCTTTATGTCCTGAAAAACGGCCTTGATTACTGGAATGGAAAAGTGAAAGAACAAGAGTAATTTTTTTGGAGCTTTAGCTATTATCAAACATGCTTTCGAGCATGTTTTTTCTTATTTTAAACGTTTACAGCTATCTTTCCTGCGCTTTTTCTCAAAAATTATGCTATAATTGGTAAGTTGAAATAAAATAATTATAAGAGGAATCATGACAAAATTTAGAGAAGATATTAGAAATGTTGCGATTATTGCCCACGTTGACCATGGGAAAACGACTCTTGTTGATGAGCTTTTGAAGCAATCGCACACACTTGATGAGCATAAGCAGTTAGAAGAACGGGCTATGGATTCTAACGATCTTGAAAAAGAACGCGGAATCACTATTCTGGCTAAAAATACGGCTGTTGCCTATAACGGAACACGCATTAATATCATGGATACACCGGGACATGCGGATTTTGGCGGTGAAGTCGAACGTATCATGAAAATGGTAGATGGCGTTGTTTTGGTTGTTGATGCCTATGAAGGAACAATGCCGCAGACGCGTTTTGTTCTGAAAAAGGCTTTGGAGCAGAATTTGGTACCAATCGTTGTTGTTAACAAGATTGACAAACCGTCTGCCCGCCCAGAAGAAGTGGTTGACGAAGTGCTGGAGCTTTTCATTGAGTTGGGAGCAGATGATGACCAGCTGGAATTTCCTGTTGTCTATGCGTCAGCGATTAACGGAACCTCATCTCTTTCAGATGATCCGGCTGATCAAGAGCACACAATGGCACCGATTTTTGATACGATTATTGACCACATTCCGGCACCGGTCGATAACTCAGGTGAGCCTTTGCAGTTCCAAGTGTCGCTTCTTGATTACAATGATTTTGTCGGACGTATCGGTATCGGCCGTGTTTTCCGCGGGTCGATAAAAGTCGGTGATCAGGTGACTCTTTCAAAACTTGACGGTACTAGCAAGAACTTTCGTGTGACAAAGCTCTTTGGATTTTTCGGTCTTGAACGCCGTGAAATCAAAGAAGCCAAGGCAGGTGATTTGATTGCGGTTTCTGGGATGGAAGATATTTTCGTTGGTGAAACGATTACACCGACTGATGCTGTTGAACCGCTGCCAATTCTTCATATTGACGAGCCGACACTGCAGATGACTTTCTTAGCAAATAATTCGCCCTTTGCAGGACGTGAGGGCAAATTTGTCACATCCCGCAAAGTTGAAGAGCGGCTTTTAGCAGAGCTGCAGACGGATGTTTCGCTCCGCGTTGAAGCCACTGATTCTCCTGACAAATGGACAGTTTCAGGGCGCGGGGAATTACATTTGTCAATTCTTATTGAGACTATGCGCCGTGAAGGCTATGAGCTGCAAGTATCGCGTCCGGAAGTTATCATTAAAGAAATTGACGGCGTGAAAATGGAACCCTTCGAACGTGTTCAGATCGATACGCCGGAAGAATACCAAGGTGCAGTTATCCAGTCACTGTCAGAACGCAAAGGTGAAATGCTTGATATGCAGTCAACCGGTAACGGTCAGACTCGTTTGATTTTCTTGGCACCAGCCCGCGGGCTTATCGGTTATCCGACAGAGTTTCTGTCGATGACGCGCGGCTACGGGATCATGAACCATACTTTCGACAAGTACTTACCGGTCATCAATGCTGAAATCGGCGGCCGTCACCGCGGTGCTCTTGTCTCTATTGATACAGGCAAGGCAACGACTTACTCGATCATGTCCATTGAAGAACGCGGAACAATCTTTGTTAATCCGGGAACAGAAGTGTATGAAGGCATGATTATCGGCGAAAATTCACGCGAGAATGATTTGACGGTAAACATCACCAAAGCTAAGCAGATGACCAACGTTCGCTCGGCTACCAAAGACCAGACAGCGGTTATTAAAACACCGCGCATCCTGACCCTTGAAGAGTCGCTTGAATTCCTCAATGATGATGAGTACATGGAAGTGACGCCTGAGTCTATCCGTCTGCGCAAGCAAATCCTAGATAAAAATGCGCGGGCAAAAGCTGCTAAGAAGAAAAAATCTGCTGACGATTAAAATACTCAGTCAGAGAGAAAGGAGAAAAAATGTTTTATGCCATTATTGCCGTACTGCTTTTAATGTATTACATTTTTATCGCTCCTAAAACGGTCAAAAATACCATGAATATGATTTCTCTGGTAGCAGTAGTGGCCTTTTTAATGGTACTGACCGGAATGACTTTTATCAAGATTATGCAGTCACCTCCTGAAATCTTTGTCGGTATAGGAATGATTGCTGTCGGCTACTGTGCTCTAAAGGATGTGCTGCAGCTAACGACCAAACCTAAAAGTAAAAAGCATCATAACTAAAATGTGGAGACCGGGACAAAAGTTCCGGTCTTTTAACTATGTTTAGCTAATCGTTAAATGAACTGCTGTGTGCCGAACGTTATCTTCTTGCTTCTTTGGTGAGAAAGAAAGTCTTTGTCTTACTTTAAAATCTTGAAAAAGTCGTCTATTCAGGGTAAAATATTAGAGTATATAGTTAATGAGAAAGTCAGAATTATCAAAATGAAACAAGTTAAAAAATTTGAAAATAAAAAAGTCTTGGTACTGGGTTTAGCACGATCGGGCCAAGCAGCTGCCCGCCTCTTGGCAAAACTGGGGGCCATTGTAACCGTCAATGACGGCAAACCTTTTGATGAAAATCCTTCTGCGCAGGCGCTTTTGGAAGAAGGCATCAAGGTCATTTGCGGCAGCCATCCTTTGGAACTTCTGGATGAGGAATTTGCTTATATGGTTAAAAATCCGGGAATTCCTTATACCAATCCGATGGTTGTCAGGGCATTGGAGAAAAATATTCCTGTCATTACAGAGGTTGAACTGGCCTATTTGGTTTCTGAAGCGCCTATTATTGGCATTACAGGTTCTAACGGCAAGACAACAACCACTACCATGATTGCAGAGGTCTTAAATCACGGCGGACATTCGGCGCTGTTATCCGGGAATATTGGCTATCCGGCCAGTGAAGTAGCACAGTCAGCAGTTGCTGCGGACACTTTGGTTATGGAATTATCCTCTTTTCAGTTAATGGGAACGGAAGAATTTCATCCGCATCTTGCTGTGATTACTAATCTGATGCCAACGCACATTGACTACCACGGTTCCTTTGAGAATTATGTTGAGGCCAAGTGGAATATTCAAAAGAATATGACTGCAGATGATACTGTCATCCTTAATTTCAATCAGAAAATCGCTGAAGATTTGGCGGCACAAACCAAGGCTGCGGTTGTTCCTTTTTCAACAGAGAAAAAAGTTGATGGTGCTTATCTGGAAGACGGGGTGCTTTGTTTCAAGGGTCAAGCCGTCATGAAAGCAGAAGAACTTGGTGTTCCGGGCAGTCATAATGTCGAAAATGCTTTAGCAACAATCGCCGTGGCAAAATTGTCCGGTGTGCCGGATGAAGCCATCAGAGAAACTCTGGCTCATTTTGGCGGGGTTAAGCACCGTTTGCAGTATTTGGGCGAAGTCAATGACGTTAAATTTTATAATGATAGCAAGTCAACCAATATCTTAGCAACTCAGAAGGCCTTATCTGGCTTTGATAATAAAAAAGTTATCCTGATTGCAGGCGGTCTTGACCGGGGCAATGAATTTGATGAGCTTGTGCCGGATCTTGCAGGACTGAAAAAAATGATTATTCTGGGAGAATCGGCTCCTCGGGTTAAACGGGCTGCAGATAAGGCACATGTACCTTATCTGGATGCTAAAAATGTTGCCGATGCTGCTAAGGTCGCCTTTGACAATGCTGAAAGCGGCGATGTTATCCTTTTGAGCCCGGCCAACGCCAGCTGGGATATGTACAAAAATTTTGAAGTGCGCGGAGATGAATTTATCGCAGCCTTTGAAGCGATCAAGGGAGAATAAGCATGGCAAAAAAGAAAATTGTCTTTACAGGCGGCGGCACTGTCGGTCATGTTACTCTCAATTTAATTTTGATTCCTCGGTTTTTAAAGGATGGCTGGGAAGTTCACTATATTGGTGACAAGCATGGGATTGAGCACGAGCAGATTAAGCAGTCAGGTCTTGATGTCAGTTTTCATTCGATTGCTACCGGCAAGCTGCGGCGCTATTTTTCCTGGCAGAATCTGCTGGACGCCTTTAAGGTCGGCTGGGGAATTTTACAGTCTTTAGCTATCATTGCCAAAATCCGTCCGCAGCTTTTGTTTTCTAAGGGGGGCTTCGTATCGGTTCCGCCTGTAATAGCGGCCAAATTTTTAAGAGTACCGGTTTTTGTTCATGAGTCCGATTTATCAATGGGACTGGCTAATAAGATTGCTTATAAATTTGCTACAACCATGTATACCACTTTTGAACAGGCCGATGCGCTGACTAAAACAAAACATGTCGGAGCCATTACTAAAATTGCTGCCAAAAGCCTGAGCCTGGAAACAGCAGAGCAGATCGAAGCTGTCAAAGAACAGTTTGATTCTGATTTGAAAACGCTGCTGTTTATCGGCGGATCAGCCGGAGCCAAGGTTTTTAACCGTTTTATCAGCGCGTCGCCTGAACTGCTGAAAAGATATAATATTATTAACATTTCAGGAGATAAGCAGCTCAACAGCCTGAGCCCCAATCTTTATCGGGTAGATTATGTAACAAATCTTTATCAGCCCCTCATGGATCTGGCCGATGTTGTTGTTACGCGCGGCGGATCCAATACTATTTTTGAGCTTCTTGCCATGAATAAACTGCATGTGATTGTTCCTTTGGGGAAAGAAGCCAGCCGCGGCGATCAGCTGGAAAATGCTGCTTATTTTGAAAAAAAAGGCTATGCTCAGCAATTGCCTGAAGAACAATTAGATGTTGCTCATTTGACGGAAAAAGTCGAACATTTATTGGCAAATCAGGAATTTTATAAGAAGAATATGGCATCATCAACCGAGATTACCTCTCCGGACAATTTTTACAGTCTTTTGTTAAAAGATATAGGAATTGAAAAAAAGGAAAATAATGGCAAAAGATAAAAAAGATACAGAGAAACAGGAAGTCCCTTTAACAGAGTGGCAGCAGCGCAATCTGGAATTTCTCAGGAAAAAACAGGAAGAAAAGCTTGAAAAAGAAAAACTAAACGAAAAAAAGATGGCTGAGAAAAAAGCTCAGTTTCAGGCTGAAAAAGAAGGTTCTAATTCTAAAGATAAAGCAGCGAAACCAAAGGCAGCAGAGCAGTCTTCTTTTGACCGAGATTCTAAGCAGGAAAATCCTAAAGAAAAGCAGGCTAAGGTAAAAAAGCCCAAGAAGAAAAAAACACGGGTTATTCCCCGCAAAGACTTCTGGCAGGCCTTTTTGGTAATCACCGTTTCAATGGTGGTTTTGCTGGTTTCTTTATTTATAATCAGTCCGTTCAGCCGTCAAAAAAATATAAACGTTTCAGGCCATAAAAATGCGATTGAAGCGCAGCTGATTGAAAAATCGGGCATCAAGAAATCCGATTATCTGACCGCTTTGATTTTTGAAAAGAGCTGTTTTGAAAATACTTTAAAAGCCAAGGACAAATGGATTAAAGAAGCTCATCTGATTTACCGTTTTCCGAACAATTTTACGCTGAAAGTAAAAGAGCGCAGCATTATTGCTTATACGCAGGCAGACAACGGCTATATCCCGATTTTAGAAAACGGCACACAGGCTGACGCAGTCAATGCTTCAGAACTGCCTGAGTCTTTTTTGACCATCAATCTTGACAATGCACAGGATGTCCAGACACTTGTTAAAAAATTGGCAAAATTAGACCAAGCCTTAGTTAAGGGGATTAAAACGATTTCCTCGGTCAATTCGAACTCCACCAAGGATTTGCTTTTATTGGAAATGACAGACGGCAATACTGTTCGTGTTCCTCTGTCGGAAATTGACAGTAAGCTGCCTTACTACCCTAAAATCAAGAAGGATCTGGCAGACGGCAGTATTGTTGACATGGAGGTTGGCCTCTACAGTACTAATTCAGATATTGAAGCTGCGCTTGCCGAACACAAGGCATCTGCCACAACAGAAGCCTCTTCTGAGGGAGAGGAAAGCCAGTCGTCTGCAGATGACAATTCAGCTTCAGAAGCTTCTTCGGCTGCCGGGTCAGAGGAAAATACTCAGCCGGTCACAGAAGCGACCACTGCTCCATGATTTTCATGAGAATCAAGAAATTAAGTTTCTATAACAAAAAACGTAAAAAGCTTAACATTTTACGTTTTTTTATGGTATAATATTTCCTGAATAATTCTGTTTTTGACAGTAATAGAATGGAAAGATAGAGAGGTCGAGTGAATGGCTAGAGATGGCTTTTTTACAGGATTAGATATAGGAACAAGCTCGATTAAAGTTTTGGTTGCTGAATTTATTGACGGCAGTATGAATGTTATCGGTGTCAGTAATGTTAAAAGTTCGGGTGTGAAAGATGGTATTATCATTGATATAGACACTGCGGCAGAAGCTATTAAAACAGCGATTGAAGAAGCTGAAGAAAAAGCAGGAATGTCAATCAGCAAGGTCAATGTCGGTCTGCCGGCAAATCTGCTGCAGATTGAGCCTACCCAAGGAATGATTCCTGTTCCCAGCGAATCTAAAGAAATCAAAGACGAAGATGTGGACAGTGTAGTTCGCTCAGCCTTGACCAAGAGCATCACACCGGAGCGTGAAGTCATTTCTCTGATTCCGGAAGAGTTCATTGTCGATGGCTTTCAGGGCATCCGTGATCCCCGCGGAATGATGGGGATTCGTTTGGAAATGCGCGGCTTGATTTATACCGGTCCGAGTACGATTTTGCATAATCTTCGTAAAACAGTGGAGCGTGCCGGCATTGAGGTTGAAAATATTATTATTTCCCCGCTGGCTCTTGCAAAATCAGTTCTAAACGAAGGAGAACGCGAGTTTGGTGCTACTGTCATTGATATGGGAGGCGGTCAGACAACCGTTGCTTCAATGCGTGCCCAAGAACTGCAGTTTACCAATACCTATGCAGAAGGCGGCGATTACGTTACTAAGGACATTTCCAAAGTCCTTAAGACATCGCATCAAGTTGCCGAAGCACTTAAATTTAATTTCGGAGAAGCTAATGTTTCTGAAGCCAGTTCGACAGAAACTGTGCAGGTAGAAGTAGTCGGGGAAAGAAATCCGATAGAGGTTACTGAACGTTATCTTTCAGAAATTATTTCGGCACGCGTTCGCCACTTGCTGGATCGCATCAAGCAGGACTTAGAACGCGGCAGGCTGCTGGATCTGCCCGGCGGGATTGTAATTGTCGGCGGTGCCGCAATTATGCCCGGTGTTGTTGAGGTTGCTCAGGAAATCTTTGGTGCCAATGTTAAGCTTCATGTTCCCAACCAAGTTGGGATCAGAAACCCTATGTTTGCTAACATCATCAGTATTGTTGAATATGTAGGAACGCTGACCGAAGTTGATATTTTGGCACAGGGAGCTGTTTCCGGTGATGAAAAATTGAGAAGAAAACCAATTGATATTAAGCCGACAGGTGTTGCTCCTAAAACTAGAAGTTTCGCTCAAACACAAGAATCTGCCACTCTTGAGTCACAGCTGGAAGAGCTGCCTCCTCAAAAAGGAGAAACAGCCAAGCCAAAACAAAAGATGAGTGACCGTGTACGTGGTATCTTTGGCAGTATGTTTGATTAAAATTAAAGTGAGGAAAGATTAAAATGGCATTTTCATTCGATGCAGCATCTGTACAGGGTGCAGTAATTAAAGTAATTGGAGTCGGCGGAGGCGGCGGGAACGCCATCAACCGCATGATTGACGAGGGCGTTTCCGGTGTTGAATTCATCGCAGCCAATACCGACATCCAAGCTCTGAGCAGCTCTAAAGCTGAAACGGTGATTCAGCTCGGTCCTAAACTGACTCGCGGACTGGGTGCCGGCGGTCAGCCTGAAATCGGCCGCAAAGCCGCAGAGGAAAGCGAGGAAGCATTAACAGAAGCTCTTAGCGGTGCTGATATGGTCTTTATCACCGCTGGCATGGGCGGCGGTTCCGGTACAGGAGCTGCTCCGGTCATTGCCCGCATTGCTAAAGGAGTCGGTGCTCTGACAGTTGCTGTTGTTACAAGACCTTTTGGTTTTGAAGGCAGCAAACGCGGCAATTATGCCATTGAAGGTATTGATGAACTTCGTGACGAAGTAGATACTCTTCTTATTATTTCTAATAACAATTTGCTTGAAATTGTTGATAAGAAAACACCACTTCTTGAAGCGCTCAGTGAAGCTGACAATGTACTCCGCCAAGGTGTACAGGGAATTACCGATTTGATTACCAGTCCCGGTTTGATTAACCTTGACTTTGCTGATGTTAAAACTGTTATGGCAAATAAAGGAAATGCCTTGATGGGAATCGGTGTCGGAACCGGTGAAGAACGGGTCGTTGAAGCAGCTCGCAAAGCAACCTATTCGCCGCTTCTTGAAACAACAATTGATGGGGCAGAAGATGTCATTGTCAATGTTACCGGCGGTCTTGATATGACGCTGACAGAAGCTGAAGAAGCTTCTGAAATTGTTAATCAGGCTGCAGGACACGGTGTAAACATCTGGCTCGGTACAGCAATTGATGAGTCTATGAAAGATGAGATTCGCGTAACCGTAGTTGCTACCGGTGTTCGCCCTGACCGTGTTGAACAGGTGTCCGGCATTCGCCGTCAGGCACAGCCTTACAAGCAGCCGAGACCTCAGCAGCAGGCTCCTTCTGCAAATGCTTCACAGCCAAATTTTGAACGCCGTCAAAATTTTGATTTCGATTTGAATGAATCGCATGAAATGCCGGCTGCAGAGCCACGGCAAACACCAGCAGAGGCACAGCCTCAGCAGTCTGCATTCGGTGACTGGGATCTTCGCCGTGAAAGCATTGCCCGCCCGACTGAAGGTGAAATTGACAGTCAGTTAAAAATGAGCAGTTTTTCAGCTGATACAGACGATGATGATGAATTGGAAACACCTCCTTTCTTTAAAAACCGTTAACAATGAACTTACAAGCAAATAAAGATCGCATTTTTCAGGAAGTCGCTGCCTGTGCTCAGGCGGCCGGACGCAGTAAAGATGATGTTACTGTCGTTGCAGTTACTAAATATGTTGACAGTGATACGGCAAAAAAACTTGTACAAACAGGAGTTAAGCATATTGCCGAAAACAGGGTTGACAAGTTTCTCGACAAATATCATGCTTTACAGGCCTATGATTTGACATGGCACCTGATTGGCAGTTTGCAGCGGCGTAAGGTTAAGGATGTTATTAACTTGGTTGATTATTTCCATGCCCTTGATTCTGTAAAGTTAGCTGCTGAAATTCAAAAACGTGCCGAACATGATGTTAAATGCTTTTTGCAAGTTAATATTTCTGGCGAAGAAAGCAAGCATGGTTTCAAAGTGTCAGAAGTTGATAATGTACTTGAAGAAATTCAAAAATTTGATAAGATTAAAGTTGTTGGGTTGATGACCATGGCGCCGATAGATGCTTCTGAGCAGGAATTGGCAAAAATTTTCAGCCAAACCAACGAATTGAGAAAAAATCTAAAAGAAAGAAACTTAAAGAATATGCCTTTGGATGAATTGAGCATGGGGATGAGCGGTGATTTTCCGATTGCAGTTCAAAATGGTGCTACCTTCATCCGAATAGGCAGCGCATTCTTTAAATGAAACGGAGATACGTATGGCACTTAGAGATAGCTTTAACAGAATTATTTCTTACTTTGACACTGATGAGGTCAGCGAAGTAGAAGAACCTGTTGCTGTACCGGCTCGACAGCAGGAGTCTGCTAAACGTCCTGCTGCTCAGCAGACACAGCAAAATGCAAAGAAAGGTCATCAGCCTAATCAAGAGGCTTCGCGGCCAAACCAAGGGCAGCCCCGCCGCCCATCAGGTGAAGAAAATATTCACCCGCTCCCAACCCGCCGCAATAATGCTCAGCAGTCTGCACAGGATAAGACAACAATCGCACTTAAATTTCCTCGTAAGTATGAGGATGCAGAAGAAATTGTTGATTTGCTGATTCGCAACGAATGTGTGCTGATTGATTTTCAATACATGCTTGAAGCACAGGCTAGGCGCTGCTTAGACTTCATTGACGGAGCCAGCAAGGTTCTGGCAGGAAATCTGCAAAAGGTCGGTGCCTCAATGTATCTGCTAACGCCAATCAATGTTATTGTGGATGTTGAAGAAATGAGTCTTGCAGCCAATGGCCAGGATGTCAGCTTTAACTACGACATGAAGAGACGTTAAATGATGTTAGCGTATATTGTGGTAATTCTGGCAAGAGTGATTGAGGTCTATTCCTTCTTGCTGGTGGTTTATGCTCTCTTATCATGGTTTCCCGGCGCTTATGATACTTGGCTGGGAAGACTGCTGGCTGATATTGTGGAACCGGTCATAAAACCTTTCAGGCGTTTCAATTTGCAGTTTGCGGGACTTGATTTTACAATTATTATCATTATTTTGCTTTTGAATTTATTAAAACAGTTTTTATTTAATCTTCTTATTTAACATGGCAAAACAAGAGATTTATCAGCACTTTAGGCTGGAAGAGCAGGAATTAATTGAAAAAGCTTATGATTTAATTAAACAGGCAGAAGATACCTACAGTTTTTGCCTTACGGATTTTTTAAATCCCAGGCAAATTGCAGTTATGAAGAGTATTGCAGGGCAGACAGATCTAAAGTGTTATGTCAGTTCGGATTTTATTCCTTCCGAATATGCGCGGCTTTTGATAGCGCCGGCCTACTACAATTTGGATCTGGCAGACTTTGGTATCAGCTTGCTGGAAATTAAATACAACAGCAAATTTAATCACTTGACCCATGCTCAGATTATGGGAACCCTGATTAATAAATTGGGCATTGAACGTCATATTTTAGGTGATATTTTAGTTCAAGAGAACCGCGCACAGTTTTTTGTTGAAAAAAGCATGGTTTCTTATTTAAATACTCAGGTGAGTAAAATAGGAAGGGCAGCGGTTGCCTTTGAAGAAATACCCTTTGAAAAACAGCTGGAAAATCAATCGAATACTAAAGAGATTGATATTTTGGCATCAAGTATGCGATTAGATAAAATTATTGCAGCCGTTCTGAAGATTTCTCGGGGAACGGCCAGCAAGTTAATCGAAAGCGAAAAGGTGAAGCTGGATTACCTCATTCAGCCCAAGGTATCTCATTTGGTTGAAGTTGGCGATTTAATCAGCGTCAGAGGTTACGGAAGGTTTACCGTAAAACGAGATAACGGTTTTTCAAAGCATGGAAAACATAAACTGACCATTGACCGAATCATACATAAATAAGGAGAATAAAATGGCAATTACAGCACTTGAAATTAAAGATAAAACCTTTGGAACAAAAATGTTCGGCTACAATACTCAGGAAGTGGAAGAGTTCTTGGATATTGTTGTTGACGACTATGAAGAGTTGGTACGCACTAACCGTGAAAAAGACAACCGTATCAAGGAGTTAGAAGACAAACTGGGTTACTTTGATGAAATGAAAGAATCACTCAGCCAGTCTGTGATTTTGGCTCAGGAAACGGCTGAGAAAGTTAAGGCATCAGCAAATACAGAGTCAACTAATATTTTAAATAAGGCTACGTATGAGTCTCAGCAATTGGTTGATGCAGCTAAAGCGAAAGCCAATGAAATTCTGCGTGATGCTACGGATGAGGCTAAGCGCATCGCTGTTGAAACAGAAGAACTCAAACGCCAAAGCCGTGTGTTCCATCAGCATCTCTTATCTGTGGTAGAAGGCCAGCTGGCGCTTGCCAATTCTCCGGAATGGACAGAACTTTTGCAGCCGACAGCAGTTTATCTGCAAAATTCAGATGCAGCTTTTAAAGAAGTTGTTGAGCAGGTTTTAGGTGAACATGTACCGGATACTGCAGATACAGAACCTATTGATGTCACTCGTCAGTTTACTCCGGAAGAGATGGAAGATTTGCACCGCCGTGTCGCTGAAAGCAATAAAAAATTAGAAGAAACGCAAGCGGATAATGAGCAGCCGATTATTATTGAAGCAGCTCATGAAACTGCAGCGGATACGCCTGAAGAGCTCAATCTGAACGAGACACAAACCTTTAAATTGAATATTAACGAATAACAAAAACACAGGCCTGATGAACAGATTCAGCGAGCAGGTGATGGTGGAAGACCTGCACTCCCTTGATTGGGGCTTATCATTTTGTTAGTTTCTATCTGAATCATTAAGATAGAAGGCTCAGCTTACCTTACAAGCTAAGAGGGACAGACAACAGTCTGTCTGAACTAAGGTGGTACCACGAACTTTCGTCCTTTGATGAAGGTTCTTTTTTATGTTTATCTGGATGACAGACAGTGTCTTTGCTGCTGCAGATAGCTGTCCCTGTAATAATTTAAGAATGAGATAAGGAGTTATAATGAAATTAAAAGAAACGCTTAACCTTGGTAAAACACCCTTTCCTATGCGTGCGGGACTGCCCAACAAAGAGCCACAGTGGCAAAAAGAGTGGGATGAGGCAGATATCTATGCGAAACGTCAGGAATTAAATGCCAACAAGCCGTCTTTCTTTCTGCATGACGGACCTCCCTATGCCAATGGCAACATCCATGTAGGGCATGCTCTCAATAAAATTTCAAAAGATATTATTGTGCGTTCTAAATCAATGTCTGGCTTTAGGGCGCCGTATATTCCGGGCTGGGATACTCATGGACTGCCTATTGAGCAGGTGCTGGCTAAAAAAGGTGTTAAGCGCAAAGAGCTTGATTTAGCTGAGTATTTGGAGATGTGCCGTGACTATGCTCTAAGTCAGGTTGATAAACAGCGTGAAGACTTTAAACGATTGGGAGTGTCCGGTGACTGGAAGAATCCTTATGTGACCCTGGTACCGGAATATGAAGCTGCTCAGATTCGTGTCTTTGGAGCCATGGCTGATAAAGGTTACATTTACCGCGGTGCCAAACCTGTTTATTGGTCTTGGTCATCTGAATCTGCACTGGCAGAGGCAGAAATTGAGTATCATGATATTGAATCAACGTCACTTTACTATGCCAATCGTGTTAAGGATGGCAAAGGTGTACTTGATACAGATACCTATATTGCTGTCTGGACAACAACGCCATTTACCATTACGGCTTCCCGCGGACTGACCGTTGGTCCGGATATGGATTATGCAGTGGTAAAACCAGCCAATGATGAGCGTAAATTTGTGGTTGCACAGGCTCTGCTTGCAGAATTATCAGAGCGCTTTGGCTGGGAAAATCCGGAAACTCTGGCTGTTTATAAAGGAATTGAGCTTGATCGCATTGTCACCGTCCATCCATGGGATGATGATGTAGAAGAATTGGTTATGAACGGTGATCATGTTACGCTTGATTCCGGTACCGGAATTGTCCATACAGCGCCCGGCTTTGGTGAAGACGACTACAATGTAGGGATTAAATACGGTCTTGAAGTGGTCGTTACTGTTGATGAGCGCGGTATTATGATGGAAAATGCCGGCCCTGATTTCAAAGGACAGTTCTATGATAAGGTTCTGCCGACTGTCAAAGAAAAATTGGGCGACTTGCTGCTTGCTTCTGAGGTCATCACTCACTCTTATCCATTTGACTGGAGAACCAAAAAACCAATTATCTGGCGGGCAGTACCGCAGTGGTTTGCGTCGGTTTCAAAATTCCGTCAGGATATTCTTGATGAGATTGACAAGGTCAATTTTTATCCTTCTTGGGGTAAGACACGTCTTTACAATATGATTCGTGACCGCGGTGACTGGGTAATTTCCCGTCAGCGTGCCTGGGGTGTGCCGCTTCCTATCTTTTATGCGGAAGATGGAACAGCCATTATGACTAAGGAAGTTACAGATCATGTTGCCGATTTGTTTGAAAAATACGGTTCTGTTATCTGGTGGCAGCGTGATGCCAAAGACCTGCTGCCTCAAGGTTTCACCCATCCGGGATCGCCTAATGGAGCATTCACCAAAGAAACAGATATTATGGACGTTTGGTTCGATTCAGGCTCCTCTTGGAATGGTGTCCTAAATACGCGCCAAGAGCTTGCCTACCCTGCTGATCTCTATCTGGAAGGGAGCGACCAATACCGCGGCTGGTTCAACTCTTCCTTGATTACTTCCGTTGCCGTTAATGGCCATGCTCCTTATAAATCAGTTCTGTCTCAAGGGTTTGTGCTTGATGGTAAGGGTGAAAAGATGTCCAAATCAAAGGGTAATATCATTTCACCAAGTGACGTAGCTAAGCAATACGGTGCTGAAATTCTTCGTTTGTGGGTAGCTTCTGTTGATACTGACAGCGATGTGCGGGTATCTATGGAAATATTAGGTCAGGTATCAGAAACCTACCGTAAGATCAGAAATACTCTTCGCTTCCTGCTTGCCAACACAGCTGATTTTAATCCGCACACAGATAAGATTAGCTTTGCTGATCTTCGTTCGGTTGACAAATACATGACCATCAAGTTTAACAAACTTGTAGCAGCTGTCAAACAAGCTTACAAAGACTATGACTTTATGGCTATTTACAAGGCTGTTGTTAATTTTGTGACGGTTGATCTGTCAGCCTTCTACCTTGATTTTGCCAAAGATGTGGTTTATATTGAAGCAGCAGACAGCTTGGCTCGGCGTCAAATGCAGACGGTCTTCTACGATATTTTGGTTAAGATTACAAAACTGCTGACACCGATTCTGCCGCATACCAGCGAAGAAATTTGGTCCTACCTTGAACATGAAGAGGAAGAATTTGTGCAGCTGGCAGAAATGCCTGCAGCAGAAGATTTTACCAATCAAGATGAAATCTTGGATACCTGGGATGCTTTCATGTCACTTCGCGACCAGGCGCAAAAAGCACTTGAAGAAGCCCGCAATGCGAAGATTATTGGTAAATCTCTCGAAGCGCATTTAACTGTCTACGCCAGCGAAGAAGTCTATGATCTTCTTACGGCTCTTGACAGTGATGTGGCTCAGCTGCTTATTGTATCACAGTTAACTGTAACACGAGAAGCAGCACCAGCGTCGGCACTTGCTTTTGATGATGTGGCATTTACTGTTGAGCATGCTCACGGTGACGTCTGCGATCGCTGCCGCCGTGTGGATGAAAGTGTTAAAGAACGCTCTTATAATGCGGTTGTTTGTGATCACTGTGCAGCTATTTTAGAGGAACATTTCCCAGAAGCTGTTGCTCAAGGATTTGAAAGTAAATAATGAAAAAGACTTGGAGACTATCTTCAGTTAATGAAGATGAGAACCAAGTCTTTTTTTATCTAAATGTGCCGTTGCAGTCCCAAAGAAAAAAGCCAGAAACAACTGTTTCTGACTTGACTAGCTAATTATCGGAATGGAAATCTCGATCAGATTTGCTGTATGCAGGGTTTTTAACTGATCTAAAAGAATAATATTTTTATCGATTTTACGCTTGAGGAAAAATTCTCGGATAGCTTCAATTTCACTGTCTTTAATAGCACGATGTTTATTTGAAATTAAGAGTTCATAATGTTTAGGGGCCTGGGTAAAAATAACATCAGTATTGCCGGCTGAATAAGTTTCAACAAGTGTCGCATCTGTATGCTGCAGCTGATTTTTTACCAAGCGCTGGTGGCTGCTGGTCGTGTTGATCAATCTCATAACTTTCCTCCTGTAGTAGTGTCGTAATAATATTATAGCATGATTTGAGGCGAAATGTTATCTGAATTTAGTTTTTCTGGTGCTCTTTTTGCCAGCAGTCAATGCCCCATTTGTGGCTGCCGCGTTTTAATTTTTCCCTGGCTTCTGCCAGAGAAAACCAGGCCAGATGATTGAAATCTTCAAGAGGCTTGCCAACCTTGGTAAAACTTGTTACCTCATAAATATAAGCAGGATTGTAAAAATAAGTATTCCTGTGACTGGAATAAAAATATTCATCTGCCTGACCATAGTACCGGCCGATAACAGCGGTAAATCCCAATTCTTCAAGGAGTTCTCGTTCCAAAGCCTGCAGCTGATTTTCTCCTTTTTCGATTTCACCGCCCGGTAAAAACCAAGCTCCGTTTGGCGCCTGAACAAGAATAATTTTCTCTTGACTGGGATCAGCAATCACTGCATAAACCCCAAAGCGTTCTTTGTAATGGACGTCTGCTTTTTTTTCGCCGAAAGTTGGATGGTTCATGTTGTCTCCCTCCAAATAATCATGTCAATATTGCTTATTATTATACTAAAAAACGATTTCTTTGCCTAGTGCGTTTGGAAAAGAAAGGTCAAGATAATGAGAAATTCAAGAAAAGACCAGAAGCCGCAAGCTATTCCCTATAAAATAAGAGGCTGGGATTTTGTCTGACCCCAGCCTCTTATGACGTTATTCCGATTCTGAAGCAGTATTGGCTACTGTTTCCACTTTATTATTGGCAGGCTTGATGCTGATAGCGCCTTTGCTGGTCAGGACAGCTTTTAAGTTCTTTTGATCAGGATTTTCAAGGTAGAAGTCGGTAATAGCATCTTCAATGTAATCTTGAATAGTTCTGCGAAGCGGTCTTGCACCCATTTTTGGATCATAGCCAAGATCAACCAGTTTTTCCTTGACCTTGTCCGTAACATCAAGGTGAATGTCATTAACTGACAAACGATTATTAACATCATCCAGCATCAGGTCAACGATCTTAAGCAGGTTATCCTTGCTCAGTGCTTGGAACTCAATGATACCGTCGAAACGGTTCATAAATTCAGGACTGAAGAAGTTGCCCAATTCACCCAGAACAGAATTTGTCCGGCCTTCTCGGCTGGCACCAAAACCAACACTGGCTTCAGCTGTTCCTGTACCGGCATTGGAAGTCATGATGATGATAGTATCCTTGAAGCTGACCGTGCGGCCCTGACCGTCTGTCAAGCGGCCGTCATCCAAGACTTGCAGGAACATGTGCATGACATCCGGATGGGCTTTTTCAACTTCATCAAGCAAGATGAGAGAGTAAGGATTGCGGCGGACTTTTTCTGTCAGCTGTCCGGCTTCTTCATAGCCTACATATCCCGGAGGAGCTCCGACCAGTTTAGCGACAGCGTGTTTTTCCATGTACTCACTCATATCAAAGCGAATCATGCTGTCCGCAGATCCAAAGAGCTCAATAGCTAATTGCTTAGACAGTTCGGTCTTACCGACACCGGTAGGTCCCACGAAGAGGAAGCTGCCGATTGGCCGGTTAGGTGTACCCAATCCTACGCGGTTGCGGCGGATGGCTTTAGCAATCTTGTCAACAGCTGCATCCTGTCCGATAACGTGCTGTTTTAAATCATCCGCCAGATGGATTAATTGAGACTGTTCTTTTTCTTTGAGTTCACCAACCGGAATGTTTGTCTTTTGCTCAACGATGGCTTCAATATTTTTTTCTGTGATGATTGGTGTGTTTTGTTCATCAATCTTAGCAGACTGCATTTCCTTATATTTAGCGATCTGATCGCGGAAGTAGGCTGCTTTTTCATAATCTTCATCACGGGTTGCCTGAGCCTTGAGATTTTCAGCTTCAGCCAAGCGGTGATCGATTTCTTTAGGATCTACAAAATTAAGGGTCAAATTCATCTTAGAACCGGATTCGTCCAGCAGGTCAATAGCCTTGTCCGGCAGGAAGCGGTCCTGAATATAGCGGTTAGACAGAGTAGCAGCTGCTTCAATGGCCTCGTCAGTATATTTGACATGGTGATAATCTTCATATTTCGGCTGAATGCCTTTGAGAATGGTGATTGTTTCTTCAACACTAGGTTCATCAACCTTGACAGGCTGCATCCGGCGTTCCAGTGCGGCATCTTTTTCAATGATTCGGTATTCATTGAGTGTTGTCGCACCGACCAGCTGGAGCTCTCCGCGAGCCAGAGCAGGTTTCAAAATGTTGCCGGCATCCATGTTGCCGTCACCGGCAGAACCGGCACCGACAATTTCATGAATTTCATCAATAAAGAGAATGACATCTTTGCGCTGACGGATTTCTTCCATCAGTTTTTGCATCCGTTCTTCAAACTGCCCTCTGATCCCTGTACCTTGAACGAGACTGACGACATCTAGGCGGATGACATTTTTGCCCTGCAGTTTTTGAGGGACAGCATTGTCAACAATTTTTTGAGCAAGGCCTTCGACAACCGCAGTTTTACCGACACCGGGTTCTCCGATGAGAACCGGATTGTTTTTGGTTCGGCGGTTAAGAATTTCAATAACCCGCGTAATTTCTTCATCACGGCCGATAACAGGATCAATTTCACCCTTGCGGGCAATATCGGTTAAATTGATACCAAATTCTTCAAGCAGCCCGTTTGGCCGTTGAGGAGCCTGCTGGCGAGGGCCGCCGGGGCGCCGATTGTTTCCGTTGCCGCCATTGCCGCCGCCGGACTGAGTCTGCGGAGAATTAGGCAGGTCCTGATTGAAGGCTCGGAAATTATTTAAATCCCCAAAGAAATCATCAAAGAAAGGATTCATTGATGAAGAATTTTGATGGGAAAGATTATTTAAAAAGCTGTTTTCAGGATCTGTTTTCATAATTTGATAGCAATTTTGGCAGAGATCAACCTGCTTTTGCTGACCGTTCACACTCGTATACAAGTGGATAGTCGCTTCATTTAAATTACAATTTTGACAGAGCATAATGGCTACCTCTTTCGTCGTAGAATACAAGTTTTGACTATTAAAACATTTGGTCAATAATGGTCAAACTTTATATGTTAATTATAGCACCATTTAAACATAAATCAAGTAAAAAGATTGAAAGTTAAACCTTTGATAAAGTTTAGATAAGGGATTGTCATACAGCATTTGCTGAGCTTAAGCATTTAAAAAAGAAACTTGACAATTATGAATAAAAATGTAAAAATATAGTATAAAAATACAAGGAGATTCAAATGACAGCCACAAAATCATTTTTAAAAGAGATAGATTATACGAAAGAAGAACTGGAAGCTCTTATTGACCTTTCTCTACAGTTTAAAAAATTAAAAAAGGAAAGAATTCCTCATAACTATTTGGACGGTTTAAATATTGCTCTTATTTTTGAGAAAACCTCAACGCGAACCAGAAGTGCCTTCACTGTTGCCGGTCAGGATTTGGGAATGAATGTGACCTATTTGGGCAGCAATGAGATACAGTTAGGAAAAAAAGAGTCGGTTGCTGACACGGCTAAGGTCTTGGGTTCCATGTTTGATGGCATCGAGTACCGCGGCTTTAAGCAGGAACATGTGGAGATGCTGGCTGAATTTTCAGGGGTTCCTGTGTGGAATGGTTTGACAGATACCTGGCATCCAACCCAGATGATAGCTGATTTTATGACAGTCAAAGAGCATTTTGGTCAATTAGATGGCCTGACACTGGCCTATTTGGGAGACGGCCGCAACAATGTTGCTAATTCCCTGCTGGTGACTGCGGCTATCTTAGGAATTAATGTAAAGATCATTGCTCCCAAAGCCCTGCAGCCGAAAGCGGAGATTGTTGCTCTGGCTCAGCAGCACCAGACAGGAGGAGACATTACCATTACAGATGACACTACGGCAGTAAAGGGTGCTGATATTCTTTATACTGATGTTTGGGTCTCAATGGGAGAAGAGGTGGATTTCAAGGCAAGAATTGATTTGTTGATGGACTACCAGATCAACCAATCGTTGCTCGATAAGGCGGCTAATGCTGAAGCAATTGTTTTACATTGCCTGCCTGCTTTTCATGATACCAATACCGAAATAGGTCAGACTATTTATGAGCAGTATGGCTATAAAGAACTTGAGATTACAGATGCTCTTTTCCAGAAATACAGCCCGGTTATTTTTCAGGAAGCTGAAAATCGTCTTCATTCTATCAAAGCCATCATGTATCAATCCCTAAAAAATATCTAAAATGAATGATTTTACTGTTTTTTTGCCTTATTTGTGTTAAAATAAGAAGAGTTAAAAAACGAATAGGAGAATATCATGGAATCACATTTAGTGAGAATTATTAATCGTTTAGAATTGATGACGACTGATGACAGTAATTTGAAACGCCATTTTGAGCGTGACGGCGCTGTTGTTGCTGAAGTTTCATTTAATAATGATCCGGAAAACGGTCCTGTGTTTACCCTGCGGGATGTTGCAGCGCGTGAGACTTATACGTTTGACAGTATTGATCTCATCGCTATGGAAATTTACGATTTACTCTACTAATCATACAATCACAAAGAGAGGTTGGGAGACAATTCCTAACCTCTTAATTTGTATTTAGCAGGAATAACTGCAGCTAAAAGCAAGGGGTTCTTACAATAGATCCGGCTAAGCTTTGTTTTTCCTGCTCAATTAAGAAAGCAGGGACCTGTATAAAAACTATCGGTCTGTTTTTTAGTTTTTACTAGTCTGCTTTGCGGCAGCTGCTGATATTTGGCAAAAGCGCCGGAAGATGGCTTGTATTTTTATTCAAATTATAATATAATATTTCATATCATTTTAGAGGAGTAATCAATGGATTTTTCATTTTTACCCAAGTATTGGGCTTATTTTAATTATGGGGTGCTTGTTACCATCATGATCTCGGCATGCGTAGTATTTTTCGGGACCATTATCGGTGTTTTGGTGGCCTTGATTAAACGCAGCAATATTAAATTTTTAAATTGGCTGGTGTCCTTTTATGTCTGGATTTTCCGCGGAACGCCTATGGTTGTTCAGATCATGATTTCTTTTGTCGTTTTGCACTTTGCCAATATGCCTATTGTCAAATTCGGTGTTTTGGATTTGGATTTTTCACGGCTTTTGCCGGGGATTATCGTTTTATCGCTGAACAGCGGTGCTTATATTTCAGAAATTGTCCGTGCCGGTATCGAAGCGGTGCCCAAAGGACAGCTGGAAGCTGCGTATTCGCTGGGAATTAAACCGGTCAATGCCATGCGTTATGTTATTTTGCCGCAGGCTTTTAAAAATATCTTGCCGGCTTTGGGTAATGAATTTATCACCATTATCAAGGACAGCTCACTTTTACAAACCATCGGTGTTATGGAGCTGTGGAACGGTGCTCAGTCAGTTGTGACGGCAACCTATCTGCCTTTGACCCCGCTTTTATTTGGAGCCTTTTATTATTTGATGGTGACGACACTGATGTCAGCACTGGTCAAATCACTTGAAAACCGCTTTGGTAAAGGAGACAGCTAATGTCAGAAACACTCATCAGTATTAAAAATCTGCACAAATCTTTCGGTAAAAATGAAGTCCTCAAAGGAATTGACCTTGATATCAAACAAGGAGAAGTTCTGGTGATCATTGGTCCGTCGGGTTCCGGGAAATCAACGTTTTTGCGGACCATGAATCTTTTGGAAATACCAACTAAGGGACATATTACCTTTGAGGGTGTGGATATCACAGATAAGACCAATGATATTTTCAAAATGCGTGAGAAGATGGGAATGGTCTTTCAGCAGTTTAACCTCTTTCCTAATATGACTGTTCTTGGCAATATCACATTGTCTCCGATTAAAACGAGAGGACTCAGCAAGGCTGAAGCCGAAGAGAAAGCCTATCAGCTCTTGGATAAGGTCGGCTTGCGGGACAAGGCTGATGCCTACCCTTCAAGTCTTTCAGGAGGGCAGCAGCAGCGTATTGCTATCGCGCGCGGATTAGCTATGGATCCGGATGTCCTTTTATTTGATGAACCGACTTCAGCCCTTGATCCGGAAATGGTTGGTGAAGTGCTGGGTGTTATGCAGGATTTGGCTAAATCAGGCATGACCATGGCAATCGTTACGCATGAAATGGGCTTTGCACGTGAAGTTGCTGACCGTGTTATCTTTATGGATGACGGTGTCATTGTTGAAGAAGGATCGCCTGAGGCTGTCTTTGAAAATACTAAAGAAGAACGCACCAAGGATTTCTTGGGAAAAGTCTTATAAGCCAGTGAACAGGAGCCGGAAGTGATTCTTCCGGTTTTTTTACGCTTAGAAACGGCAGACCGATAATAATTCAGCGGCAGGATATTTTAGCAGATACAGGTCTGTAAAAGCGCTCTTTTGTTAGCCTTGCTGCGCTTAATCAGTTTATTTCAAGGTGTCAGAAATTGCCAAATTATGGTATACTGAGGGTGTAAAATTTTTAATTTTATCAAGAATATTAATGGAGGTCAAAAATTTGATTCTGCAAGATGCACGTCCCAATATTCCTTACAAGATTGTCAGTATCAATCTGCCGGAAGCCAGCATAAGGCATCTTTCTAATCTGGGCTTAAAGGTTGGCGGCCGGGTTGAATTGATTTCAAAGACAAAATCCAGTGCTATTGTCATGTTAAAATCAAGCCGTCTTGCTTTTGATGACTCCATTTTGGCTAAAATAGATGTCAGCGAAGATAAGGAAAAGGCAGAGACGCTGCCCTTATCAGAGCTGCCGGTAGGGCAGTTTGCCTGTATTGATAATATTTTTGCTGTCAATGAGGCCAAACGCCGTTTAATGGATATGGGACTGACCCGTCATACCAAGGTTTATCTCCGCAAGGTAGCTCCTTTGGGAGATCCGATAGAAATTAGCCTGCGCGGCTATGAGCTGACGCTTAGAAAATCTGAAGCGCAGATGATCAGCGTTGTCAAGATAGATGGATAGGAGGAAAGATGACAGAAATTGCTTTGATTGGCAATCCCAACAGCGGAAAGACCAGTCTTTTTAATTTGCTGACAGGCACCCGCCAGCATGTTGGAAACTGGCCGGGCGTAACGGTTGAGCGTAAAAGCGGGCAAGTCAGAAAACTAAAAGATGTCACGGTACAGGACTTACCAGGGATTTATTCCATGTCTCCTTACAGTCCGGAAGAAAAAGTGGCGCGTGATTACCTGCTCAGCAACCATGTGGATTCTATCTTAAATGTCGTTGATGCGACAAACTTGGAAAGAAATCTGTATTTGACAACCCAGCTGATTGAAACGGGTATTCCAGTAACAATTGCGCTAAATATGAGTGATGTTTTAAAAAGTCAGGGAAAACTAATCAGTGTCGAAAAATTAGCTTATCAGATGGGAGTTCCGGTTGTTGCTACCAGTGCTTTGAAAAATACTGGTATTGACAAGGCTCTTAAAAAAGCCAGCCAAACAACTAAAACCAGTGTTGACAGCATTCAGTACCCAACCTATGATGCTAAATTTGAGGCGGCCATTGCTCAGATTACAGAAGTTCTCGGCCAGACGGTTCCCGAGCGTTCTCAGCGGTTCTACGCTATAAAGCTGTTTGAGCGTGATCGTTTGGTTGAAGAAGAGCTTGATTTATCTGCCTTTCAAAAGAAAGAGATTCAAGACATTATCCAAATCACAGAGGAAATCTTCACAGAGGACTCAGAATCGATTGTGATCAATCAGCGCTATGCCTTTATTGAACGTGTCAGCCAGATGGCTCAAAGTCAAAGCAGCGACTTTAAGATGTCTGTATCTGACAAGATTGACAAGGTCGTAACCAATCGGATCTTGGCACTGCCGATTTTTGCGGCTGTCATGTTTTTGGTTTACTACCTGTCTATTCAAACGGTGGGGACTATCGGCACCGATTGGGTCAATGATGTACTATTTGGCAAATATGTTCCTGATTTTGTGGCTGGGATTCTGGAGAGTTTAAAAGTAGAAGCTTGGCTGCAGTCGCTGATTATTGACGGTATTGTAGCCGGTGTTGGGACAGTGCTCGGTTTTCTGCCGCAAATATTTGTTCTTTTTGTCTGTCTGGGAATTTTAGAAGATATCGGCTATATGAGCCGGATTGCCTTTGTTATGGACCGGATTTTCAGGCGTTTCGGCCTTTCGGGCAAATCGTTTATTCCCATGTTGATTTCAACAGGCTGCGGAGTTCCCGGGATCATGGCCAGCCGAACCATTGAAAATGAACGTGATCGGCGTATCACCATCATGACAGCAACTTTCATGCCCTGTTCGGCCAAGCTGTCCATTATCGCCTTGATTGCAGGAGCCTTTTTCCCGCATAATCCTTGGATTGCTCCCAGTGCTTATTTTCTGGGAATGGCTGCTATTATTTTATCAGGGATTGCGCTTAAGAAAACGAGTTTTCTCGGCGGCTATACCAGTCCTTTCATTATGGAGCTGCCCGGTTATCACCTGCCAAAAGCTGACGCTGTCCTGCGTTATGCCTTTGGCAAAGCCATGAGCTTCATCAAGCGCGCGGGAACCATTATTTTCAGCTTAACGGTCTTAATCTGGTTTATGAGTTCTTATAATTTTGCCTTTCAGGCCGTTGATACGGAAAACAGTATCTTGGCTGGTCTGGGCCATCTGCTGGCATGGATTTTCACACCGCTTGGCTTTGGCAACTGGAAGGCAGCAGTAGCGGCTATTACCGGTCTTGCAGCTAAGGAAACGGTTGTAGCAACCTTTGGCATTCTCTACCATAATCCTAATGCGACAGAAACCACACATGCGCTTTGGACCAGTCTTCAAGGGGATTACACAGCTCTTGCTGCCTATTCCTTTTTAACCTTTAATCTGCTGTGTGCGCCGTGCTTTGCGGCTATCGGAGCGATCCGGCGGGAAATGGGGAATCTCAAGTGGACCTTAGCGGCAATTGGTTTTCAAACCGGTCTTGCCTATCTGGTCAGTCTCCTTATTTATCAAGTGGGGCTTGTGTCTTTTTATGGCAAACCTTTCTCCCTTTGGACCGGCGTAGCTGCTGCAGTGTTTGCAGTCATGCTTTACTTCATTATGAGAAAACCGCGTCAAATTAAAGAAGAAATCATTACTTTGGACAATTTAGGTCTCATTCACGACTGATAAAGGAGAATCAGATGTCAACGATTATTATTGCCCTGCTGATTGCGGGCGCTGTCTTTTTGGGCATGCGCCGCTATCTGAAACAAAAAGGTTCCTGTGGGGATTGCAGCTGTGCCTGCCCCATCAAAGAGGAAATGAAGAAATCAGCTAAATCGAACTAGCAGAATCTTTTGCCGGAAAAAGTAGCCCTTTGAACGGCTTATAAGATTTAAATATAAGAAAAAGAGAGGCTGCGGCTCTCTTTTTTTGATATAATAGATTTAGTTTTATTTCAGGAGAAAAAGATGACAGATATTATTGACGGTAAAGCCTTAGCACAGCAGATGCAGACGCAGCTGGCTGAGAAAGTTGCGCGCATGCAGGAAAAATACAATCTTGTTCCGGGGCTGGCAGTGATTTTAGTTGGAGATAATCCGGCCAGCCAGGTTTATGTCCGCAACAAAGAACGCGCCGCTAAGAAAGCGGGTTTTAAAAGCGAGACAGTACGCCTGTTAGATGCCATCAGCGAAGAAGAATTAATTGATGTGATTGACAATTATAATCAAGATCCGTCAATTCACGGTATTTTGGTTCAGCTGCCCCTTCCTGCTCATATTAATGATAAAAAGATTATTCTGGCTATTGATCCGCATAAGGATGTTGATGGCTTTCATCCTATGAATACAGGCCATTTGTGGAGCGGCAGACCGGTTATGGTTCCATGCACACCGGCGGGCATCATGGAAATGCTGAGCGCTTATCAGGTGGATCTTGAAGGCAAGCATGCGGTGATTATTGGCCGCTCAAATATTGTCGGAAAGCCGATGGCACAATTATTGCTGGATAAAAATGCAACGGTTACTCTAACGCATTCGCGGACACGTCACCTTGCTCAGGTGGCAAGACAAGCAGATGTGCTGATCGTTGCTATCGGTCAGGGCAATTTTGTAAGCAAGGATTTTGTCAAAGATGGCGCAGTCGTGATTGATGTCGGCATGAACCGTGATGATAAGGGCAAGTTAGTTGGGGATGTTAAATTTGATGAAGTCGCCCAAGTTGCCAGTCTGATTACGCCGGTTCCGGGAGGTGTGGGTCCTATGACCATCACTATGCTTTTGGAACAAACCTATCAAGCTGCTCTTAGAAGTGTGGGAAAATGATAATTGATGAAAAACTAGCTCAAAAAATTATTCAGCCGCGTCCTCTTGAAAGTCACAAGGGGACTTTTGGCCGTGTTCTTTTAATTGGCGGCAACTATCCTTACGGCGGTGCCATCATCATGGCAGCTCTTGCCTGTGTTAACAGCGGAGCTGGCTTGGTTACGGCTGCGACACATAAGGATAATATCACAGCCCTGCACAGTCATCTGCCTGAGACTATGGCTTTTGATATGGCAGAAAAAAACCGCCTGTCAGAACAGACAGCTGCGGCTGATGTGATTCTTATCGGACCGGGTTTGGCTGAGGATACTCTTGCTCATCAAACCTTTGACTTAGTTTGGCAGTCTCTCAAAAAGCATCAGATCCTGATTATTGACGGCTCTGCTTTAAACCTGCTGGCTAAGAAAGACAGCATTCAATGGCCGACTAAGAACATTATTCTCACCCCTCATCAGAAGGAGTGGGAGAGGCTGTCTAATCTTGCTATTTCCGAACAGACTGAGGCTAAAACAAAAACAGCGCTAGCCCGTTTTCCAAAAGGAACCACCCTAGTCGCTAAATCCCATCAAACGAAAATTTATCAAGGCAACCGTGTCGGAGAGCTGCATGTCGGCGGTCCCTATCAAGCAACGGGCGGTATGGGAGATACCTTGGCAGGTATGATAGCGGGCTTTACTGCTCAATTTAAATCCGATCTTTTTGAAACTGTCGCAGCAGCAGCCTATCTTCACTCTGCTGTTGCTGAGGCGCTGGCCCGGACTGCTTATGTTGTTTTACCCACAAGGATCAGCAAAGAACTGCCAAAGTGGATGAAAGAGCTGAGCAAGGGCTCTCTGCCATCGTAGAAAATCAGCACAGCCTATTCTTTTAAATACTGGTAAATATCACTGTAGTCTGTAATCAGCTGATCAGCTGCGCTTAAATCCTGGCGAGGATAATCCGAATTGGCAAAGCCAAAACAGTACATACCGGCAGCTTTGGCAGCCCGAGTACCATTTTTAGTATCTTCTATGACCATGCATTCAGTCGGCTGGGCTTTTAAGAGCTGAGCGGCATATAAGAAAACATCGGGAGCAGGTTTTGAATGGGGCACCTCTTCGCTGGTTACCATATAATCAAAACAATCTGCCAGCTGAAGCTCTGCCAATGCACGCCTGATTTCTTTCAAGGGTGACGATGATGCTACTGCTAAGCGATAGCCATGGTCTTTCAGCCAGTGGATTAGGGTTTGCACGCCCTTGATTGGCCGTACGCCGTCCCGTGCCATCAAAGCATCACGGCGCGCATTCATATCGGCTATGTATTCGGCCACTGATTTTGGCAGGTTAAACTCATCTTTCATTTGCTGCCACATGAATTCAAAGGTTGTTCCCATGTACTGATACTGGTACGATTCGTCTGCATCAATCCCTTCATCGCGCAATATCTGTGTTTTGGTTTCAAAAAAGGTGTACTCGGAGTCAACAATGACACCGTCCATATCAAAAATAATAACTTTTTCCATATAACCATCCATTTCTAACTTATATTGTAAACGTATTCTTTTTTGTTTTCAAGTTCAATTTGCCAGGAACTGACGATTAAAGGCCGCTTATGGCAGCAAGATATCATTCAAACTAAAAAACATGTATGAGCAGGAAAATTTTTCATATACCAGGAGCTGTCACAGTAGTTTTATGACAGCTTTTTTCCTGTCTAAAACCTGCTAAATTCTCTATTTTTTGCTATAATTGTAGTACTATGCAGTTTGGATAGCTGACGCAGATCCAAGCGCGATATCCTAAGAAAGGAATTCCATGGCTGAGTATTTATCGGTGTCATCTTTGACCAAGTATTTGAAGCTGAAATTTGACCGCGACCCTTATTTGGAGCGGGTGTACTTAACCGGACAGGTTTCTAATTTCAGAAAACGGCCTAAACATCAGTATTTTTCGCTGAAAGATGAAAAGGCTGTCATTCAGGCAACCATGTGGAGCGGGATTTATCAAAAACTGGGTTTTGAGCTGGAAGAAGGCATGAAGATCAATGTCATTGGGCGTGTGCAGCTTTATGAACCATCGGGTTCTTATTCCATTATCATTGAAAAAGCAGAGCCGGACGGTATCGGAGCCTTAGCTGTTCAGTTTGAGCAGCTCAAGAAAAAGCTGACAGAGGCCGGTTATTTTGATGAGCGCCATAAAAAGCCTCTGCCGCGCTTTGTGAAAAAAATCGGTGTTGTCACCAGTCCCAGCGGTGCGGTCATTAGAGATATTATTACGACAGTTTCGCGCCGCTTTCCCGGAGTAGAGATTTTGCTTTTTCCAACCAAGGTGCAAGGAGAAGGTGCCAGCCAAGAAGTGGCGGCTAATATTTGGCTGGCAAATGAGCATGGAGATTTAGACTTGCTGATTGTCGGCCGCGGCGGCGGGTCTATTGAGGATCTCTGGGCTTTTAACGAAGAAACAGTGGTTCAGGCTATCTTTGATTCTCATTTGCCCATCATCTCCAGTGTCGGGCATGAAACAGATACAACTTTGGCCGATTTTGCAGCAGACCGCAGGGCAGCTACTCCTACGGCAGCAGCAGAATTAGCCACTCCGGTGACAAAAGCAGACCTGTTTGCTTTTTTGCAGGAACGGCAGATGCGGTCCTATCAGGCGGTCATGCGGCTGATTCGGCAAAAAGATGAGAAAGTCAGAAAGCTTCAGCAATCTGTCATCTTCAGGCAGCCGGAAAGGCTCTATGATGCCTATGTTCAAAAATTAGACCATTTAAAAACGAGACTGTTGACACAAACGCAGCAGACCTACGATTATTACGACCGAGAAGAAAGGCTACTGAGACAGCGATTGCAGTCGGTTGATCTGTCGGGAACGATAAATCGTTATCAAGAACAATTAAAACAGACCCAGCGTTTGCTTTTGAGTCATATGACCAGTCAGTATGACAGTAAACTGGCTCGCTTTGAAAAGGCACAGGATGCGCTTTTGTCTCTGGATACAAAGCGGATTGTCGCGCGGGGTTATGCGATTGTTCAAAAAGACAGCCATATTATTCAGTCCGCCAAGGAAATAAAAAAAGGCGACCGTCTCAGTCTGGCAATGAAGGATGGACACGTTCAAGTGGAGGTAGAAGATGTCGAACAAGAAGAAAACATTTGAAGAAAATTTGCAGGAATTAGAAGAAATTGTCGGAAAACTCGAAAACGGTGACGTCCCTCTGGAAGAGGCTATTGCTGAATTTCAAAAGGGAATGGTGCTTTCTAAGGATCTGCAAAAGACTCTGGAATCAGCAGAAAAAACGCTGGTCAAGGTGATGCAGGCTGACGGCAGCCAAGCGGAAATGGACTGATGGTGGATAAGAAAATAAAAAAAATTGATCAAGCCCTGCAGGACTACTATGGGCAAAAAGCTGTCTCCAAGGACCTTGTTGATGCTGTTTTATATTCCATTCATGCTGGCGGCAAGCGGATCAGACCCTTATTGTTTCTGGAGGTGCTGCAGGGGTTTGGTTTGAATTTAACAAAGGCTCATTACCAGGTTGCGGCAAGTCTGGAGATGATCCACACAGGCAGCCTCATTCATGATGATCTGCCTGCTATGGATAATGATGACTACAGGCGGGGACAGCTGACCAGCCATAAAAAATTTGATGAAGCAACAGCCATTTTAGCAGGTGACAGCCTTTTTCTGGATCCCTTTGGTCTTTTAGCCAGAGCAGATTTGCCGGATAAGGTTAAGGTCAGCTTATCGGCTGAACTGTCTGAGGCTGCGGGTACCGATGGTATGGTTGGCGGCCAGATGCTGGATATTAAGGGCGAACATGCTCAGCTTGATTTGGCTGATTTGGCTAAGATTCATGCCAATAAGACAGGAAAACTCTTGACTTTTCCTTTTGTTGCTGCCGGTCTGATTGCAGAGCTGTCCGAAAAAGATTTGGCTACCCTGCGCCGTGCGGGTGAACTGATTGGTCTGGCTTTTCAGGTGCGTGATGATATTTTGGATGTGACAGCTGATTTTGCTCAGCTGGGCAAGACACCGCAAAAGGATATAACTGCCGAAAAATCAACCTATCCCAGTCTTTTAGGCTTAGATAAGTCATATGACATTTTAAACGATGCTCTCGATCAGGCGCAGGCTATTTTTCAGACATTTGCTGCACAAAGCTCCTTTGACAGCAGTCAGATTGAGATGATGATAGAAAGGTTGCGTCTTCATGCCTAAGGAAAGAGTAGATGTTTTAGCTTACAAACAAGGCCTCTTTGAGACGAGAGAGCAGGCCAAGCGCGGAGTTATGGCCGGTTTAGTCGTGGCTGTTTTAAACGGTCAGCGCTATGACAAGCCCGGCGAAAAAATTGATGCAGCAACTGAATTGAAATTAAAAGGTGACAAGCTCAAATATGTCAGTCGCGGCGGGCTTAAACTGGAAAAAGCTTTGACTGTTTTTTCGCTTTCGGTAGACGGCCTGGTAACACTTGATATAGGCGCTTCTACAGGCGGTTTTACGGACGTTATGCTGCAAAATGGTGCCAAGCTGGTCTATGCGGTTGATGTCGGAACCAATCAATTAGTATGGAAGCTGCGTCAGGATGAGCGCGTGCTGAGTATGGAACAATATAATTTTCGCTATGCAAAACCAAAGGATTTTACAAAAGGTCAGCCGGCTTTTGCGTCTATTGACGTTAGTTTTATTTCCCTGTCTTTGATACTGCCGGCTCTGTTTAAGATTTTAGAGGATAAAGGGCAGGTTGTTGCACTGATTAAACCTCAGTTTGAAGCCGGCCGGGAGCTGATTGGCAAACACGGGATTGTTAGGGATCGGCAGGTTCACAGAAGTGTCTTAGAAAATGTGAGCGCTTTTGCGATAGATTGCGGATTTACAGTTAAGGGCTTAGATTTTTCACCGATTCAAGGCGGGCACGGCAATATTGAATTTTTAGCTCATTTAGAAAAGTCGGACCATCCTGAAAATCAGATTGCACCGGACATTGAGACTATTGTAGATCAAGCACACGAGGAATTTAAAAAGAATGAAAAAACGTGAACGGTTAGAACTAATCAAAAAAATTGTTTTAGAAAATGAGATTGAAACCCAAAATGAATTGGTCGGGCTGTTAGAAAAAGAAGGTTTGCAGGCAACACAGGCAACCATCTCCCGAGATATTAACGAAGTTGGAATTATTAAGGTTCCGACGGCAAACGGCCGCTATATTTACGGTCTGTCTAAGGGAAATACCCGAAAAGAAGCCGCTGCGCCCAAGCCAGCAGAAAATTCTGTTCAAGCTGTGTCGGAAAAAATTTCAGGTTTGGACCATTTCCTGCACATTAATGTTGTCCCGGGCACCAGCTACCTGCTCAAACGTTTCTTGCTCGAACGGTTTGAGGGGCTTATTTTCAGCTTGATTGCTGATGATGACAGCCTGCTTTTGCTTGCGAAAAGTCCTGAAGACAGCGACCGAATCCGCCGGGAAATCAAGTCTTGGACGAAAGAATAAACTAAAAAAGGAGGGAGTATGCTTTTAGAAATTGCCATAAAAAACTTTGCTATTATTAAAGAAATTTCACTCAGCTTTGAGCAGGGTATGACTGTTTTGACTGGTGAAACAGGTGCGGGGAAATCCATTATCATTGATGCTATGAACATGATGCTGGGGAGCAGAGCCAGTACTGATGTTATCCGCCACGGCAGTTCTAAGGCAGAAATCGAGGGCTTTTTTTCCATTGATGCCAATCCGTTTTTAGAGGAGCTGTTGCAGGATAATGGCATAGAGTGTTCCGATGAATTGATTATCCGCCGGGAAATTTTGCAAAACGGCCGCAGTATCAGCCGCATCAACGGTCAGATGGTGAATCTTGCAACCCTGCGTGCAGTTGGGCAGTATCTGGTTGATATTCACGGTCAGCATGATCAAGAAGAACTCATGCGTCCGCAAAAGCACATCCAGCTTTTAGATGCCTTTGGCGATGAGGCTTTTCAAACAGCTAAAAAGACCTATCAGGAGCTGTTTGACCGCTATAAAAGTCTGCGTAAACGTGTCCTTGATAAGCGCAGAAATGAAAAAGAACATCAAGCCCGAATTGAGATGCTGGAGTATCAGATTGCTGAAATTGAAGCAGCCGCTCTCAAATCAGGCGAAGATCTGAAGCTGCAAAAAGAGCGGGACAAGCTGATGAATCACAAACTCATCGTGGATACCCTGACCAATGCTTATGTCCTGCTGGATAATGACGATTTTTCCAGTCTTGCCAATGTCCGCTCTGCCATGAACGATCTGCAAAGCCTAGAAGAATACGATACCGATTATAAGGAATTATCCGACAGCATCGGCGAGTCCTATTATATTTTGGAAGATGTCAGCAAGCGTTTGGGAGATATTTTGGACAGTCTGGACTTTGATGCCGGTGCCTTAGCTCAGATTGAAGCGCGGCTGGATACGATTAACACGATTACCCGCAAGTACGGGGGGACAGTAGATGATGTCTTGGATTATTTTGCCAATATTGCCAAGGAATATGACCATCTAACAGGGAATGATCTGTCTTTTGACGATATTGAAAAAGAATTAAAAACCTTAGAACAGTCTTTGCTGGCATCAGCAGCAGAGTTAAGCCAAAAGCGCCATGCTATTGCAGAGCACCTATCCAAAGAAATCAAGCAGGAATTAAAGGACCTCTACATGGATAAGGCTGATTTCAAAGTGGTTTTCACTAAGGGCAAGTTCAACCGTGAAGGAAATGAGGCTATCGAGTTTTATATTTCCACAAACCCGGGAGAAGGCTTCAAACCTTTGGTTAAAGTGGCTTCCGGCGGAGAACTGTCCCGGCTGATGCTGGCGATTAAATCAACTTTTTCCCGCCGTGAAGACAAGATCAGCATTGTTTTTGATGAGGTTGATACCGGTGTATCAGGCCGTGTGGCGCAGGCCATAGCGCAAAAGATTTATAAAATTGGCCGGCACGGTCAGGTTCTGGCCATTTCTCATCTCCCTCAGGTCATTGCCATCAGCGACTATCAGTATTTCATTGAAAAACAAAGCAACGAGGACTCAACTGTTTCGACTGTCCGTCTTCTGACCCCGGATGAAAGAGTTGAAGAGATTGCCAAGATGCTGGCAGGAGACAATGTTACACCGGCTGCCCGTGAGCAGGCTAAAGAGTTGCTAAGGAAATAAACAGCAGTTCTAAAAAGCTCTCAGGCAGGGAAAATGGACCATTAAAAAACAGCGAGTACTTTTCTGACTTTTTGTGCCGTAAAACTTCCCCTAAAAGGCTATTATCTGGTATAATAAAAGCGATACTATAAAAATAGAAAGCTTAAATGAAGCAGGATATAACATGAGCAAAATTAAAATTGTCACCGATTCGTCTATTACGATCGAACCTGAATTGGTCAAGGAACTGGATATTACGGTCGTCCCTTTAACGGTTATGGTTGACGGTGAAATTTATTCCGATAATAACCTTAAGGAGGAAGGCAAATTTCGCACGCTGGCTAAAAACAGCAAGACACTTCCTAAAACCAGCCAGCCGCCTGTGGGCTTATTTGCTGAGACGTATGAGCATCTTCTAAAAGAAGGTGCAGAGCATATTGTTGCCATCCATATTACTCACGCCTTATCGGGAACAGTTGAAGCATCGCGCCAGGGAGCCAATATTGCCGGGGCAGATGTTACTGTTTTGGACTCTTCTTTTACGGATCAGGCTATGAAATTCCAGGTTGTTGCAGCAGCGCGGGCGGCTAAAAGCGGCAGCAGTCTGGAAGAGGTTCTAGCCAAGATTGAAGAGGTTAAAAAGAAAACAGAGCTGTTCATTGGCGTCTCAACATTGGAGAACCTTGTCAAAGGCGGCAGAATCGGCCGTGTAACAGGACTGATCACTTCCTTGCTTAATATCAGAGTTGTCATGGAGCTTAAAGACCATGTTCTAAATCCGGTTGCCAAAGGGCGGGGCAATAAGACTTTCAACAAATGGCTGGATAGTTTCATTAGCCACATCAAAGACCGGAAAGTCGCTGAGATTGGTATTTCGTATGCGGGAACGGCAGAACTTGCCAATGGTCTCAGAGACAAGCTGCAGGCCTATGTTGAAAAGGAAATTGCTGTTTTTGAAACTGGCTCAGTCATTCAGACTCACACAGGTGAAGGAGCTTTTGCGGTGATGGTGCACTATGAATAAAAAACTTCCTAAAGGACTTGCTTTTTTTCTTGCAAGCCTTCTTATTTTCGGTCTCTTATTTTACTTTTTAATCCCGACTCAAGAAGCTGGTTTAAAAAATGCGGGAAACAAGCTGTCCATAAAGAAATCGGCGACGTTTAATTATGTGGCAATCGGAGATTCTCTGACAGAAGGCGTCGGGGACACGACAGAGCAGGGCGGCTTTATTCCGCTGCTGTCACAAGAGCTGCAGACGAGCTACCATTATGATGTGGCCAGCAATAATTATGGGGTTTCAGGCAATACCAGCCAGCAGATTTTGACACGGATGTCAGAAGAAGAAAAAATTCAAAAAAGCCTTACAAGGGCTAATTTGATGACGCTGACAGTCGGGGGCAATGATGTTATGGCTGTTATCCGCAAGGATTTAGCCAATTTGAAAGCATCGTCTTTTACAAAACCGGCTCAGATTTATCAGAAACATCTGAGAAAAATTATTGAGCTGGCCAGACAAGACAATAAAGACCTGCCTATCTACGTGGTCGGCATCTACAATCCCTACTATCTAAATTTTCCTGATTTGACACAAATGCAGGAAATTATTGATAAGTGGAATGAAGGAACGCAGAGAGTCACTGCAGAATATAAAAATGTTTATTTTGTCTCGATTAATGAATTGCTTTATAAGGGTGTTGACGGCGGTCAGACGGCTGTTGAAGCACCAAGCAGTGAGAGTGATTCCGGCCAGATAACCAACAATCTTCTTTCCGAAGATGATCGTTTCCATCCCAATAATGTCGGTTATCAGATTATGTCAAAAGCAGTAATGGAGAAAATCAGTGAAACAAAGAAAAATTGGAACTAAAAGGAACTGGTGGAAGTGGGCTTTCCTGCTTTTGCTGGCTGTTAATATTGCTTTTTGGAGCATTATTATCATCCGAGTAACGGGGGGCTCCGCAAGTGATACTAAGAGCAGTCAAACAGTAAAAAATCCGATTAAGGTCGGCACTATTACGACGACTAAAGAAGAGCTCAACCAGACCCTGACCAGCTATTTAGATGATTATCAGTCTGAAGATATGGGCTACAATGTGCGTCTGACATCCACGAACATTGAATTTCAGGGAAGCTATAAACTTCTGGGAACGGAAGTGCCGCTTTACATCTATTTTGAGCCTTATCATCTAAAAAGCGGAGCTATTCAGCTTAAAGTAACATCAATGTCGGTGGGCAACCTGCCTTTACCGGAAGCTGAGGTGCTCAGCTATATCAAATCCAGCTACAAGCTGCCGGACTTTGTTGAAATTCTTCCTAAGAAATCTGTTGTCAACATTAATCTGCAAGCGATTGACAATGACAGCGGCCTTTATTTGAAATCGACAGCCATCAATCTAGCGACTGATGAAATAAACTTTGATATTTTAAAGAAAAATCGGTAAAAAGGCATTAAATACTTGACCTATCTAGGTTTTTTAGGTATGATAGAATCTGTTAAAGCCTATAAGGCTTATAAAATTATTGGAGGATTTGTTAAATGGCTAACAAACAAGATTTGATCGCAAAAGTTGCTGAAGCTACTGAATTGACTAAGAAAGATTCAGCTGCAGCAGTTGATGCTGTATTTTCAGCAGTATCTGACTACCTTGCAAAAGGTGAAAAAGTGCAACTTATCGGTTTTGGTAACTTTGAAGTTCGCGAACGTGCAGCACGCAAAGGTCGCAACCCTCAAACAGGTGACGAAATCGAAATTAAAGCTTCTAAAGTTCCGGCATTCAAAGCTGGTAAAGCTCTTAAAGACGCTGTAAAATAATTATAGCCCAGTCTAAAAACCCTGCCCGTACGGGCAGGGTTCAGACTGAAGACAAACTTCTTTTTGGAGGTTTGTCTTTTTTTAAAATTCTCCAGAAAGTATGTCCTGAGGTGACAATAACTAAGGCATTTACTTGAATTTGACCAAAATAAAAAGGCTTTCCTGCCATCAT
>NZ_JBZFUJ010000015.1:0-44823 GCF_058314475.1 Streptococcus sp. ELY_90 | reverse complement strand
CTTGGCTAGAAAGTCTCCAGATTCATAGTGTCTCAGGTCAATACCGATAAAGGCGTTGATCTGATTGGCAGACTGAAAACGACGAATGTCACCGAGTTCGCCAATGATGCTAGTTGCAGTTGTTTTAGTTTTGTCTTAATGTGTTTATTGTTGTAGTAAAAAATATAATCTGTAATAGCTTGTTCTAAGTCATCAAGTGAGTGGTACAACTTTTCATAGCCATAAAACATCTCAGATTTCAGAATACCAAAGAAGGATTCTCCAGCATGAGCATCGACAGCTCCATAACAATAGCGATATTCCCTGATGCAATGACTAGAAACGATGGGGCGTGTTCCTAGTGGTGTCCAGCATTTCCCGAGTTTACTGATACGACTAAAACCAGCCTCGTCCTGATACATCAGTCTGACTTTATTATAACGAAGACTATGCTTAAAGCACTTTCTTTCCTTCCTGAAGATAGATTTTATTTTTAAAGGGCCCCTAATCTACTTTTATAGGATAAAAATCAATGAATTGTAAACTTTTTGTAATTTTTTAAAAAGTCGATTTTTTAATCTTCTAAGAATAGTATAATGATAACTACGAGGAGGAATATTATGAATTATGGAATTGTTGATATTGGTTCAAATACAATCCGTTTGAATGTTTATCAAGTTAGTGAACAGGACTGTTCAATATTATTTTCGAAGAAATATACTGCTGGTTTAGCATCTTATTTTAAAAAAGGTAAATTATCTCTTGATGGTATTGATATCTTAAAAAATACGATTAAAAGTATTCTCGAGATTGAGAAATCCGTTAAAATGGAAAAACTTCTCTTTTTTGCGACTGCATCATTACGAAACGTTGATAATAATCAAGAGGTTATTGCTGAAATCAAAGAAGAGCTTCAAGTGAATATTCACCTTTTATCTCAAAAGGAAGAAGCGCGCCTAGGACATATAGGGATTGAGGAAGTTTATGGTAAAACAGATGGCCTTTCAGTTGATATTGGTGGCGGTTCATCTGAAATTACCATCTTCCAAGGGAAAGATAGCCTAGGAGATGCTAGCTTGTCAATCGGTAGTCTTAGCCTATTTAAGGAATATGTGAAAGAAGTCTTACCTACGAATGAAGAATTTGATATCATGAGAAATTCAGTTAGAGTCATGATGAAGACCAATAAAGATTTTGGGGAATATCATACGCTTTTTGGTATCGGTGGAACAATTCGAGCTATTGGACGTGTGATTAAGATAATGGAAAAAACAGATAGTGAGACTCATTTTACCACCAAACACCTTAAAAATTTATCTAAGAAAGTCATTGCTCGCGATAAGAAAGCAATTAAAGCTATTTTTAAAGCAGCACCTGATCGTATTCACACTCTTATGCCTGGAATGGCTATATTATTAGAAGTTTGTAGAAAATTTGATGTTGAAGTTGTTTTTGTCTCTAATAAAGGGATTCGTGAAGGTTATTTATTAGACTATTTAAAAAACAAATCGTAAGAGAAAGTAGGAACGTATGGAACAAGTTCCTTTTATGCAAAATAGAGAGGTTGCTTGGTTACGATTTAATGAGCGTGTTTTAGATGAGGCACAAATGAACGAAGTTCCGTTGCTGGAACGTTTGAAATTTATTAGTATTTTTACTAGTAACCTTGATGAATTTTTTATGGTGCGTCTAGGTACCTTACATGATTTAAAATTATTGAAAAAGGTAACGCTTGATTCAAAAACAGGTATGAATCCAGACCAACAGATTACTAAGATTCTGGAAATGGTTCCTGCCATGTATCAGAAAAAAGATACCATTTATTTAAAACTTTTATCATTATTGGAAGAAAATCATATTCGTTCTCTAGAGTTTTCTCAATTAAATAATGAACAAGCTGAATTTGCAGAGCGATATTATCATACTCAAATTGAAAAATTACTGTCTCCGCAAGTTATCAATAAAAGTCATCCTCTTCCTTTCTTAGAAAATAAAAAACTTTATATCGTGACTGAATTAGAATCGGAAAATGAGAATTTACTTGGTCTAGTCCCTATCGATAAACACTTTCCTAGTTTATTAATGTTAACAGGTCATAAGATTGACTTTATGCGTATAGAAGAATTGATCCTAGGAAAAATTGAATCCATTTTTAAAGATTATAAAGTACTATCTAAGACGATCATATCTGTCACTAGAAACGCAGATTTAAATACAGATAATGAGAATCAAGATCTCTTTGAAGACTACAAAGAGTTTATGAAATTTATCGTTAAGAAACGAAAGCGTCTTAGTACTATACGCTTGGAATCACAAGGAAAATTACCTCATACGGTTAAAAAATTCTTGTTATCAAGTCTAAAATTAGGAAGTGATCATTACTTTATCTCACAGAGCCCATTAAAGATGGACTTTGTTTTCCCATTGATAAATGCTGTTCCATCAGCTTATAAGGAAAAACTTCTATATACCCCTATTCATGCTTATAACCCATTTTTAAATAGTCCATCTATTATTAAAAAAGTTCGTGAAAAAGATCAGTTTTTATCCTATCCATACGATGATATTAATGGATACATTTAACTCTTGAAAGAAATTGCTAATGATTCAGAATGTGTGGCTATTAAAATTACCATTTATCGCTTGGCCAAGAATTCTCAGATTGTCAAATATCTCTGTCAAGCTGCTGAAAATGGGAAAGAAGTGACCGTTTTGATGGAATTGAAGGCTCGTTTTGATGAAGAAAGTAATATCAAATATGCGGGTATTTTAGCAGAAGCTGGCTGCAATATCATTTATGGATTTGAAGAATATAAAACCCATTCTAAAGTTTTTCTAGCCATTTTCAAGGATAAAAAAGCAATGTTAGTTATATTACCCAGATTGGTACAGGAAATTATAACGAATCAACTTCAAAATTGTATACAGATTTTTCTCTGATTACAGCAGATCACGAGATTGGTTTAGATGCTAGTGATTTCTTTAAAAACCTTTCTCTGGGAAATCTTAATGGCAAGTATAAACATTTACTTCAAGCTCCGACTAGTATGGGACAGCAATTTGAAGAGTTAATAAACCGTGAAATTGTAAAAGGGAAACAGGGTTACCTTTTCTTCAAATTTAATTCCTTAACGGATTATCATTTTATCCATAAACTGGTTGAGGCTTCTCAGGCCGGGGTTCGAGTGAAATTAATTGTCCGTGGTATTTGTTGCCTATTGCCAGGTGTCGAAGGAAAAAGTGAAAATATTGAAATTCACAGTATTGTAGGACGTTATTTGGAACATCCGCGAGTTTATATATTTGGTAATGATTCGGAACAAGTTATTTATATTGCTTCGGCTGATTTAATGACGCGTAATATGAAAGAACGGGTTGAAATTGCTGTGCCTGTCTTTGACGTGGATATTCAGGCACGGATTCGAGATTATATGGAGAAACAATTCAGTGATACCGTAAAAGGCCGTCAGATACTTCCTAGTGGAGAATATTCCGCTATCAAAATGGAAATGGACAATCGTGCAATCTCATCACAGGATCAATTTATTCAGGAAGCTGAGAGAAATTACCAGAAGCAACTTGATTTAGTATTGGAAAATGAAAGACAAGAAATAGATGAAACAGCAATTTTAAATGACCCAAAATCTCATTGGTTGCTAAAACTGAGGTCTCATTTTAAAAAAATAATGAAAAAATCGTAAGAAAATTTTTTTCAGCATGATTAAAAAATTTGACAATGATTTAGACAAACTTATTGGAACCATTGGCCTCACTGAAAACTTCATCAAAGCCAGCAGCGCCGTGCAGCCTAAGAAAATCACCTACATTTCCTGCAATCCAGCCACCGTGGCGCGTGACATCAAACGCTATGAAGAGCTTGGCTACAAGCTGAAAAAAGTGCAGCCGGTCGATCTGTTTCCACAGACGCATCATGTGGAAGCAGTATCACTGCTTGTACGATCTGATTTGTCAGCGAAGTAAAAGGAGATGATCTGCCCATGCGCTATAGGATAGCCCTTGTTGCTTAATTTAGGGATATGCTAAGTATAGTTATTCCAAGAAAGTGAAACAACGAAGCTTGATTGATAAATGGGGACAAAGAAATACTAAAATATTGCGAAGAGAATTAGTCATATAAAGTATTGTTAATTATTATATATTATACCCGTTGTGCTAGTTAATTAGGCATAGGCGTGAGAATATTTCAAACTGGTGCCAAATTCATTATGACTGCTTTCGAGCATAAAAGAATAGTTAAGCAATATCGCCTCCGCTCTAAATTTGAGTGCCGCTAGGCTTCGGTAGCGTAAACATTCAATCCCCAAACTGCTCTAAACTTGAAAATACAGTCTCTGTAGGCTTCCTCAATCGACTGATTCTATAATTGTCAAACCACGAATACTCAATCATATTTTTCCTTAGTTGTGAAATCAACTTAATACCACAACGTGCTAGTTCCGCTTTTGTTTCCCCATCCACATAGCTTTCATCTCCATAAATAATTGGAATCGGACTGTTTTCAAGGAGTTCCAAAGCGACATTACCGTTATAAACAGAGGCTAGAGTTACCACATAATCTATTGGGAACACACTATCACTCACAAGTACTGAAAACGTGATACCATAGTAGTGCAGTTCTTAGTAGCGTTATAGCCAATATTTGCCACTTCTGATAATAGTGTTGCTCTCAGATTACGAATGGGTTGACACAAAGCACAAGGAAAGCTGTCAATCAAGCCGAAAACAGGTCTAAGACCATAAAATAGCACATGCGCTGAATGCTTTGGTCAAGATTTTTGAAAAAATGACTTGTGTTTGATCGGGAGTTGCGAGATAATGGACTTGACATTGCATATCATACCCTCATTTCGTGGTTGTTTTGAGTTTATGATACGCAAAGTTTTTTAGTTTGGCTAGAATTAACTAGCACAACGGATAGTAAATTGTTTTTTGATTGCTTATCGAAGATTACGTTTTACTGGGATGTATCAAAAGAAATTAAGACTAACGGAACATAGTTACATTTCCCACTCATAATAGTTACTTAAAAGAAAATGAGTATCTCTTTTAAGCACAAATAGAAAGTCTATGTTATTAGGAATTGCGAAGGAACTAACTACTAAAAACTATCTTAGCTAACTCCACCAGATGTTCAATAGCAGGTGTTTTCTCTTGTTGAGAGGTCGCTATTCCATAGGTTAGTTGGTCATCAACAGCTAAGGGAATGGTTAAAAGGTGTTTATTTTCAGGTAGAGTCACAAAAGATGGCATTATAGCGATACCAAGACCTCCCTGAACCATAGTGTGGCTAAGGATAATCGAATCGGTAAAGGAAACATGAGCATTTGGGCATTGTTTTTGGATGAGTATTTGGATGTCACTTTGTTGGGGTGGTGCCTGAAGGGCGTTGAAAAGGATGAGATTTTCAGCTTTCAAATCCTCCAATGTGAGGTACTCCTTTTTGGCAAGTGGTGTTTCTTCTAAAAGCAAGCAAACAAATTGCCCTTCAAGTAAGGGGGTAAATGAAATGGCATGCAAATGTTCAACATCATCAAGAGTTGTTAAAATCGCATCACAATCTCCGTTTAATAGCTGTTTTTGCAAGTTATTGTGGTTGGCATTAGAGAGATAGAGTTGGGCAGTCGGGTCCGTTTCCTTATATGCTTGAATTAGGAGTGGGAGGCGGTGCATTTCCAAAAGGGTATTGGTGTAGCCAATAGCAAGGGTTGTTTCTGACCGTTGGGAAATACTGCGAGCACGGTTGATAGCTATTTCCATTTTTTCAGAGATTTTTTTACAATCATCGTAAAAGCTAACTCCTGCATCTGTTAGACGAACATAACGCTTGCCTCTGTGGAAAAGGGAAAAACCAATTTCCTCCTCTAGAGTTTTTATGGTCTTAGTAACAGCTGGTTGGCTGATGTGAAGACTCTCTGCGGTATGTGAGAAATTTAGTGTTTCTGCTAAATGTAAAAAGACAGATAATTTTTGAAAATCCATAACAGTTCCTCTGATAACTTTTTGTTATTAAGTATAGCAAACTTCTATTTCAAAAGAAAGCGGTTTTATGCTATTCTTTTCACATAGAAATAAAGAGGAGGGCGTGACCATGCGCTATATCGTAACTGGAGTTGACGGACAACTAGGTCGTCGTATTGCTAAAAATATGTTGGAGGCTGTGGACGGAACAGAGTTAACTTTCACAGCATCACATCTTGACTTTCTCAAACCTGAACAAGTAGCAGAATGGGAGGCAGCAGGTGTTCGTGTTGCCGAGGCAAACTATGATAATTTTGATCAAATGGTAGAGTCTTTTAAAGACGGAGACCGTATTTACATTATGTCAGGTCTTGAAGTTGGAAAACGTACCAAACAGCATCGAGATGCGATTGACGCGGCTATAAAAGCAGGTGTTAAACACATTGTTTACAATTCGTGTATTGGTGCAACTGAACCAGAATATAAGAAAGTTTACATTACACCAGATCACACTGCAACAGAGCTTTACTTGCGTACTTTAGACAATATTACTTGGAATACGATGCGTAATAATCTTTATTTAGAAAATTATTTGACCATGTATCCAATGCTTGCTTTCATGGCAGACAATGAGTGGTATTCAACGGCTAAAGATGGTTGTGCTACTTTTGTTCACAAAGATGATGTTGCGCGTGCGGGTGCTGCCCTTTTACTTGGAAAAGGAGAACCTAACATGTCATACAATATCTGTGGTTCAGAGCATATTTCAGTTGGTGAAATATGCGAATTGGTTGCGAAAGCATCAGGTCGCCCCTTGAAATATTTTGGTGTTGACCCAGAAGAATATTACCAATATCTTGAAAAACTTCACATCCCACGTTTGATTACAGGCGACTTTTCACAATCTCCTGTTCCGTTCTGTGGAGCTGATATTGTTACCAATGACGAGGCGGTTTTGAATGGTATGGAAGATGTTGAATCGACAGCGATTAAAGATTTAACGGGTCAGGATCCTAAAACAGCAGCCGATATTGTTAATGATTATAGTTACATTTGGGAAGAAAACATTACCAACTGGAACCAAATGCGTTAGTGACTTGATAAATCCTAAAAACCAAAAGGAAACCGAAGTGTCGTTCTTCAGTTTCCTTTTTTAGTGTTTAATTGGCGATGAATGAGGTCTAGGAGGACACCGACATAGCAGATGCCTGCCAGCATGTCGATACCAATTTGCCAGCTAAAGCTGGTGTAGTGATTTGGCTCTACAAAGGAGAGCACGGTTAGTCCTATTGCTTAGCCGCAGAGGCAGGTGGGTGTTGAGATGAGTTTTGGCAACAGGCTACCGATGATGGCAGCAGTACCACCCATGATAGCAAGGGTTAGAAAGACGGTCACATTGGGATTGAGTGGGCGGTTGGTTAACAAGAAGAAGTGAGAAACCAATACTTTCTATTGACTATTGTATTGATTATGATTCAAATACTGATGAAGAGACTCATATTTTTGAAGTTTTAAATATTGGACAAGTTCTAACAACCTTACTTTATGAAGGATTAGTTATACATAAAATATTACGTTTCAGTCATAAGATAGATTTCGATGGTATCTTGGAATGGACATATTAATATAGTGTCCCCTGTTGAATACATTGCCCAGGGATGATTGTTGTAAAATAGAGAAATAGTAATTCAATGGTGAGTATGTTGATATTTTTGTTATTTGGAACCTAGTTTATCATACTAATATGATGGTAAGAATATGCTAATGATTTTATAAAATACCGTTATAAAAACGGTAAATGATGGTATAGAGATTTTTTAGGTGATCTGATATGATATGTTTAGTATAAAATCAGGGAAAGCGGGGCTCATCGAATAATGGATAATAAACTCTATGATTTATTGATGTTGCTCTCTGTTGAAGATTTTCAAACATCTAGTGACTTAGCTCAAAAATTGGGAATTAGTGAGCGAACAGTTCGTACCCGAATGAAAGACCTATCGGAAATTCTTCCGAAATTTGGTGCAACTATTGTTTCAAAACGTCATTTTGGTTACCAAATCACAGTTAAAGATGAAGCAGCTTTTCTTAAAATTACAAGAGATAGTGATGTTATTCCAGAAACTAGTGAAGACCGTCAGCAGTTTTTGCTGAAATTTCTTTTAGAAAATGACGATTATGCTAAAATTGATGATATTGCAGCCACCTTGTTTATTTCTAGAAATACCTTGACAAAAACCTTAAGACGAGTTGAAGATATTTTAGCAATCTATGATTTAAACTTAGAAAGAAAACCAAATTACGGTATTAAGGTTATAGGGAAAGAGTTTGATAAAAGAACGTGTTTTGTCAATAATCTTTACTCCTATTATCATAATAATAAAATTGCATCTTATGTGATGAACATGCTTGTTGATGGTAACCAGTCATACAAGGTAACAATGTCCGAGGTTGCCATGGAGAACTTCGTTCGGTATGTTATCATTAGCATGATGCGAATTAAGACTGGTCATTCGATCAATGTCAAAAAAGAAACAACAGAAATTAGTCAGGCAACGAAGAGAATAATTGCTAACTACTGTTTACAATTAACTGACCAACTTGAACTTGTGTTTTCAGAGACAGAGCAGGAATATTTAGCGATTCATTTTAGCTCCAAGTTATCATCAGATTCCTATAGTGAATATGGTCCTAATTTTATTATTAGTAGTAAAATTGATGAACTCGTTTTTAAAATGTTGACTCAAGTTTACGATAGCTTTGCTTTAGACTTTAGAAATAATTTAGAATTACGTATGTCTCTAAATCAGCATCTTGTTCCAATGGATATTCGTATACGGTACAATATTCCAGTGACAAATCCTCTGCTTGATATGATTAAACAAGAGTATCCTTATCCTTATACATTGGCTAGTGCAGCTTGTATTAGTTTAGCAGAGTACTACGGTAGAAGAATCCCAGAAGATGAGATTGCCTATATCGCGATTATTTTTGCTTTGGCAACCGAAAAGCGAAATCGACAAATTCAAAAGAAAAATATCGTTCTAGTTTGTGTATCTGGTAAGAGTAGTTCCCAATTATTTAAGTTTAAGTATAAACAGGCTTTTGGTGATTATATTAATGATATTTTTGAATGTACAGTAGCCGAGCTGGATTATTTTGATTTTGAAAAGTATAATATTGATTATATTTTTACGACAGTATCTTTAAATCGTAAGTATCCAGTACCGATTTATGAAATCAATCTTTTCATTGATGTAAATGACATCTTAAACTATCGTCAATTTTTTGAAGCTGGTGATTATAATCATTCTGAAATTTTAAATTATTATTCTACTAATCTGTTTTTACCTCGGTTGAATGCCAATAGCAAGGAAGAAGTTATTTCATTAATGTGTCAGCATATTGAGCATTATGGTCTATTGCCTGATGGTTTTGAACAAGCAGTTTTGAAACGTGAGGAGCTAGGACAGACAGATTTTGGGAATATGGTTGCCCTCCCTCACCCGTATCAGGTGATGAGTGAGCAAAGTTTTGTTACCGTTGCTATATTAGAAAAACCTATTCTTTGGAAAAATAATATGGTGCAGGTTGTCTTTCTTTTATCAATAGGACAGAAAGATGATCCCTATTTAGAAGACTTTTATAAAAGAACAAGTGAACTTTTTTTTGATGAAGAAGCTATTCAAATATTAATCGCTCATCCCAGTTTTGAAACGTTAGTTAAAATATTGCAAAAATAGGAATTGTACGTTTCCTATCCATTAAAGATTTAGTGGTAGTCAAGAAGTAACATAGTATTAATAAAAGGATTTAATTTAATCAGGAATTAAATCCTTTTATTATGTGACTTTTAGTCCGTCTCGCTCCGTAGGTGCGAGACAAATAAACCACCCGCTATGCGGGTGCGCAACAGAGGTTATACCAAAAAAACTCCAAACGCGCTACAATAGAGGTGTTCAAGCCTATTGTAAAGCGAAAGGAGAAAAGTATGGCTCAAAACGCGCATAATTTATCACACACAAAGTGGATGTGTAAATACCACATTGTGTTCACCCCTAAGTATAGACGAAAAGTAATCTATAATCAATATCGCAGCAGTTTAGGTGAGATATTTCACCGATTATGTCGCTACAAAGGTGTTGAGATTATTGAAGGGCATTTGATGCCTGATCATGTTCATATGTTGGTCAGTATTCCGCCTAGAATTAGCGTTTCGAGTTTCATGGGGTATTTAAAAGGTAAGAGTGCTCTTATGATGTTTGACAAACACGCCAACCTCAAATATAAATTTGGGAATCGCCATTTCTGGGCAGAAGGCTACTATGTCAGTACAGTTGGACTTAACGAAGCCACGATAAAGAAATAGATACAGGATCAAGAAAACCATGACATCGCACTTGATTCTTGAGTGTGAAAGAATACGAAGATCCCTTTAGGGATAATGGCAAGTAATGTGAATGCCTCTTTAAGAGGCTGGTGACGAGTCAATAGCAGTGAGGCTTGAACAACGTGAAAGCCAGCGTCTTTAGGCGCTGGCTGGTTATCTGGGCTTATAGCCCTGCTTCAAACCACCCGTTTGACGGGTGGTTATGATTTTGTTACCGTTTTCAAAACGGAAAAAAAGAGTATGGAGTTCAGAACTACAATAGAATATGATATAGATTATAAAAGCAAAATAATTAGAAAGGAGTGGGAGAATGGATAACCAAATGGAAATTATTATGGGCTTGATTGTTAACGGAGGAAATGCTAGAAGTTTGGCTATGCAAGCTATTTATGCTGCTAAAAAGGGTGACTTTAAAGAAGCTAGCCGTAAATTAGAAGAATGTAATGATTCTTTATTAATTGCTCATCATGGACAGACTGAGTTATTAACTAAGGAAGCTAGTGGTGAAAAGAGTGAAGTATCTCTTCTTATGGTACATGCTCAGGACCACCTCATGAATGCTATTACGGTAAAAGATTTAGCAACTGAAATCGTAGAATTATATAAAAATAAATAAAAGGAGAAACTATTATGAGTTTTGTCGAAACGTTTACTGCTAAAGGCCAAGAGATTGCTAATAAAATTCAGAGCAATCGGTACATGTCTGCTATTTCAAACGGACTGATGTCAACCTTGCCAATAATGATGATTGGAGCCTTTAGCACCCTTTTATCATCTATGCAAATTGAAGCTTACCAAAATTTAATTGCTCCAATTAAGGAAATATTAGCCTTACCTGCTTCATTTACAACAAATATGTTGTCACTTTATACGGTTTATGCGGTCGCCAATGAGCTGACTAAGTCATTTAAACAAGAAGGAGTCGGAGCAGGCTTTATTGCCCTTTTCTCATTTTTAATATTGACCCCAATTTCCAAATTTACAGTTAAAGGAGGGGAAATGCCAATTCCGGCATTGACATTTGATTTCTTAGGAGCAAAAGGACTATTTGCCGCTATGATTGTAGGCTTATTAGCTGCTCGAATTTATATTTTTGTTATTGAAAAAAATTGGACCATCAAAATGCCTGATGGGGTGCCTCCATTTATTTCAAAGACATTTTCTAGCCTTATTCCAGCTTTTATTGTAGCAATTATATTTACGGTTATCTCAGGTTTATTCGCTCAAACTAGCTATGGTAGCTTTCATCAATTCGTATATTCTGTTCTTCAAATTCCTTTACAAGGCCTTGGTGGAAATATTTGGTCACTGATGATAGCGCTTTTAATTATGCAATTACTTTGGGTTTTTGGTATTCATGGTGCTATTGTAGTTCTTGCAGCTATTCGCCCTATTATGACTGCGCTTGACCTTGAAAATTTAGCTGCTTACCATGCTGGTAAAGAAATGCCAAACTTAGTATCTGGCTCATTTTGGGGAGTTTATGCCAACTTAGCTCCAATGTTAGGGTTAGTTTTGGTATTGATGTTTTTTACTAAGAGTAAACAATTTAAAATGATTGGTCGTCTTGGTGCACCAGGTGCACTATTTGGAATTCATGAACCATTAATCTTTGGTTTACCAATTGTAATGAATCCAATTTTAGCTATACCGTATATTCTTTCACCAGTTGTTTGCACTCTACTTGGGTATTTCTTAACTGTTGTAGGAATCTTACCGGTTACAATCGGTATGCAAGTGCCATTTGGTGCACCCGTATTCGTAGCAGGATTACTTCAGGGTAGTTGGTTACTCGGCTTGGCACAGCTACTGATGATTCCATTAAGTGCAGCAATTTATTATCCATTTGTAAAAATTCTAGATAAACGTAACATCGAGCAAGAGCAGTCTGCTGCTGAATAAGGTAACGCGTTATGAAATATATTGAACAAAGAATTGGTAAAAACGGGGCCTATGCTAAATATTATTTTCAAGAACCCAGTCATGAAATTGACTTGAAGCGTAAGTACCCATCTATAGTAGTTTGTCCAGGAGGTGCTTATTATTGGACATCTTTCCGAGAGGATGAGCAAGTGGCACTTCGATTTTTAGCAGAGGGATTCCATGTAGTAGTAGTTCACTATGCGACAGAAGGTATTGCTGCATATGCGAGTGATGATCCTAGTAAGTTGCCACAAAATCCTGTATCGGTCTTTCCAAATCCATTAGTAGAATTAGCAACTGCGACAGCTTTCTTACGTGAGAATGCAGAAGAATATAATGTTGATGAGAACTTTATTGTAGTTTCAGGATATTCAGCTGGAGGAAATCTTGCAGGCCAATTAGCGACGCTTTGGGATGAAAAATGGCTTGAAGAATTGGTTGGCAAACCTAGAGATCTATATCGTCCAACTCATGCCATGCTTGGATATGCTGCACTTGATTTTAATGCTAGTAAAAACCAGAATTCTGGGCTTAATAAGATAGCTCTAGCTACAACAGGCCATCTTGATGGAGATAAAGAAATCAGTGAAGCGATGAACCCAATTGCTCATGTTTCTGACAAAACACCACCATGTTTCATTTGGCATACGAGAGAAGATGTTCTAGTGCCGGTTGATAACGCTTTACGCTTTGCGCTTGAACTTGAGAAGCATAGTATTGCTTATGAACTTCATGTTTTTGATAAAGGCAAACATGGCTTAGTGCTTGGCGATTTACGAACTGGATTTAAGGCTAGCAATAAAAATGCACAGGTCTATAAATGGATAGATTTATTCCTTGAGTGGTTGTATCCTATTAAAACAGACTTAGGTGGTTTTTATAAACCAATTGACGGTTAGTAAAGGGGAATGGAGGACGGCAAATGCTTCAGGTTGAAAATGGAAGGCGTTATTTTACGCAAAATGGGAAACCTGTATTTTATTTGGCAGATACTTGTTGGAGTGCATTTACTAATATTACTGAAGAAGACTGGGAGTATTATCTTGAGTATCGTAAAGCGCAAGGTTTCAATGTTATCCAAGTTAATATGCTTTGGCAATGGGATGCTAGCCAGCCTACTTTTAGTATCATGCCGTTTATAGAGAACGATGATGGAACTTTTGATTTTAGCAGGTACAACGAGGCATATTTTGATCGAGCTGAACGTATGATTCATATAGCTTATGATAAAGGATTTCGCATTGCATTAGTTCTTCTTTGGTGTAATTACCTTCCAAATACTTGGGCAAGTGATATGAAATTACGCAGCAGAGGGATTTTACCAAAGCATCTAGTACCTTCCTATGTGGAAAAAGTAGTAAATCGGTATAATAAATATGAACCGATTTATATCATAAGTGGAGATACGGATTTTCAAACAGATGAAGTTATTAATGATTATTATGGAGCTGCTCTCAATGTGGTTAAGAATTTAGCTCCTAATGCTGTAACTAGTCTACATATTAGAGGACGTGAAGCTGATCTTCCCAATGTTCTAAAGAATAATCCTAATTTGGATTTTTATATGTATCAGTCTGGACATAATAGTGAATTTCCAGAAATGACGTATCAATTAGCGGAATCTTTCTATAATATGCCACAGGTACGGCCTGTAGTAAATTCTGAGCCTTGCTATGAGATGATGGGGTTCAGTCACAGAGTTTATGGTCGTTTTACACGTGAAGATGTTCGAAAAGCTGCTTGGCAGAGTGTTCTGGCTGGTGCTCATGCAGGAATAACGTACGGAGCACATGGTATATGGAGCTGGCATAACGGCCAATTGAGTTTTGATTCTTCAGTTGGTGAAGCATTTGAAACTCCGTATGATTGGCATAATGCTCTGGAATTTGAAGGAGCTTGGGATTATGGTTTCTTAAGACGATTTGCTGAAGAACATAATTTTTCAAAATTAATTCCATTTCAAAATTTGCTTGTGCATGACAATACCAATGAAATCAGAGCTGCATATGTTGATAATACGTATTATGTTTATGTGCCATACAATATAAAACTTAAAGTCAGGGGGGATTTAAGTCATAGGGATTTCATATATTGTGATTTAGAAAGTAAGCGTGAAATGCAAGTTAAAGCTCTTTACAATAAAGATAAGAATGTTACTTACGTTGACCTTCATCGATTTGTCAAAGATGCTTTATTGATAATTAAAGATAAATAAATTAAAGGAGAGTTAATATATGATAAATATAACATTAGTTTGTGCAGCAGGAATGTCAACAAGTATGTTAGTAAAAAAGATGAAGGATAGTGCAGAGCAACGAGGAATTGATATGGAAATTCGTGCTATGGCAGAATCTGCATTTGAAAAATTCGAAGGACAGACAGATGTACTTTTGATTGGACCACAGCTTAGTTTTGTTTATAATAAATTAAAAACAGAATATGAACCAAAGGGTATAAAGGTTGCTGTCATCAATATGATGGATTATGGTATGATGAATGGTGAAAAGGTACTTGATACAGCACTAAATCTTTTAAATGGATAAAAAATAGTGACCTTTCGAAATATTTTGAGAAGTATCCTGTGTATTTAAATACTAGATTTGTGAAAATTAGTAGTTTATCATCATTGCTAACTATATCTGAGTAAAAATTTCCTTTTAAGAGGCTAATGCTGGCCTCTTTTTCTAATGTTTCAAGATGAAATAGCAGTACAAATGGCATCGTCAATGCTTTCGCAGGCTTTCTTAATCTTTTAGTGCATTGATAAATGAGTCATTCGAGGAGATATTATATTGTAGTAAATAAAGCAGTTGAGTAATTTTAGTTTTGAAACTCATATTACAAAACCGCTTAAAGTCAACTTTGGAGCGGTTTTAATATGGGATGAAATCATAACCTTTTCACGGAATGTCGTTCTATTAATTTTGCATTAATTCGATACTGAGTGTAGTTTTCTTGATTATTTTGCTGATTAATAATTGTTGACACTTTTTCAAGAGCCTTGTTAACCATAAATTGTCTATCAATATCAATTGTTGTTAACTCTGGTTTGATGACATTCGATTCTGAAATATTATCAAAACCGATGACTGAAACATCTTCGGGGACTCTAACTCCGATGGCTTGCAGTGTTTTAATAAGACTTATTGCTATCGAATCATTATCACAAAAATATGCAGTTGGCTGTTGTTTTTTTTGTAATAACTCAGGATGAGGTGCAATCTCATGAGCAGGAAAGATGAGCCTAGAGAAGTTGTCGGTATTTAAATGATATTTTTTTAAGGCGGCCTTAAACCCTGCTTGCCGTTCTTGAAAATTTCGAATGCGCTGTTTTGACATGGCATATCCTATCGAGGTATGACCATGTTCAATTAAATAGGTAGTCGCCAAATAAGCCCCTTGAAAGTTATTTTTAGCTATGAAATTATTATTGATGTGGTCAAAGCAAGCATCAATAACGATGATATTACCATGCAAGTCTAGAATTGTTTCAACAGTTGTTTCAGGTAGGTCTGTTCCGAGTAAAATAATAGCCTCAGAGGGTTGGCTTTTTTCGAGAGCATTGAGCTCATCCTCCACATTATCAATTGAAATAGAGTTTATCAGTAGGTCGATAGCATATTTCGGAGCGTAAACAATAAAATCATTGATGAGTTCATTGAAGTACGGTAATTGTTGAAAATTATAGGTGAATCGATGAAGAGAGTTACAGGCAAGTAAACGGACAGTATGTTGAGGTTGATAAGCCTCTTTTTTTCGTGATTTTCGTAGTGGCTGGTAATGGTGTTCTTTAGCAAGACTCAGAATTTCTTCACGCTTACTGTGACTGACGCCAGGCTTATTGTTTAAAACTAAGGATACAGTGGATTTTGAGACGCCTGCTAAGCGAGCTAAATCTTCTAACTTAATCATATTTCTCCTCATTCTTGATATTTGATAGATTTATCATAACGTTTAAGATTTAGTTTGTCAATTTAGTTTAGTAAACTAAGCTAAAATATTTTCTTTATTTTATAAAATGAATTGAAACTCTAGAAATCGCATGCTAAAATAACAATCGGTTAAGCGCTTACTTTTTGTGAGTTGCAAGTTTTTAAAATAAGGAGTGAGAAGATGGATACATTATCGTTACGACGAAAGGCCTTAGAATTGAAAAAGGACTTTATCACGATGATTTATGAAGCTGGCACAGGTCATATCGGATCAGATTTATCGTGTACAGATATCTTGGTTAGTCTATACTATCATCAACTCAATGTAGACCCTGCTTTCCCTAAGGATCCAAAACGAGATCGCTATATTCAAAGTAAGGGGCATGCAGTTGAAATTTTGTGGGCAATTCTAGCTGATAAAGGATTTTTTGATAAAGCGGAGCTCAAAACCTTTTCACAGTTTGGTTCTAGGTTGCTTGGACATCCAAACAATAAGGTGCCAGGTATTGAAATGAATACAGGATCACTTGGTCACGGACTGGCCTTAGCTGTAGGAAGTGCCCTAGCAGCTAAACTAGATGGAGAATCTTACCACACCTACATATTAATGGGAGATGGTGAATTAGCTGAGGGCTCTGTGTGGGAAGCGGCAATGGCTGGAGCTAACTATAAATTAGATAATCTAACGGCTATTATCGACCGTAATCGTTTACAAATCACAGGGTCAACAGAAAATGTTATGGCACTAGATAACGTACATGATAAATGGACAGCTTTTGGCTGGCATGTTGTTGATGTTGCGGATGGAAATGATGTTGAGCAATTACTTAAAGCTTATCAAGATAAGGAGCCTGGAAAACCAACGATTATTATTGCTAATACGGTAAAAGGTAAGGGATTATCTGATGCAGAATGTGTGGCAAGCTGGCACCATCATGTTCTTAACGCTGAGGAATATCAAAAAGCAATGAAAGAATTAGATGTAGCAATGGAGGCCTTGGAAAATGGGAAATAAAATAGCAAACCGCGCGGTTATGTGTGATGTCTTGATTGAAGCAGGTAAAGAAAATCGAAACCTAGTGGTTTTAACCAGTGATTCGCGTGGTTCAGCTTCCTTAGTCAAATTTGGGCAAGAATTACCTGAGCAACACATTGAAATTGGGATTGCTGAACAAAATTTAGTGAGTATTGCCGCTGGCTTAGCACTTAATGGGAAACGACCTTTTGTAGCCTCTCCAGCTTGCTTTCTTAGCATGAGAAGTATCGAACAAGTTAAGGTTGATGTTGCCTATTCAGACAAAAATGTCAAATTAGTTGGTATCAGTGGCGGTGTTAGCTACGGTGCTCTAGGGATGAGCCACCATTCGTTACAAGATTTTGCAGTGACACGCGCAATTCCTAATTTAGAAGTCATTGTACCTGCAGATCGCCATGAAACGAAAGCTGTATTTGACTATTTAGTCAAGTTGGATAAACCAGCTTATATCCGTTTAGGGCGAAATCCTGTTGAAGATTGTTTCACAGAGACCAATGTCACATTTGAAATTGGTAAAGCTCATGAAATGGTAGCCGGAAATGACATCACCATTGCAGCCATAGGAGAGACCGTTCGACCAGCAATGGACGCTGCGGTTAGCTTGGCGAAAGAAGGTATCTCTGCACGAGTTCTTAACTTTGCTAGCTTGAAGCCGCTAGATAAAGAGGCGATAAAAAAGGCTATTGCAGAGACAGGAGCGATTGTTACTGTTGAAGAACATAGCGTGAATGGTGGTTTAGGAGAAGCCATTTCATCAGTTGTTGCCCAAGAAGGCAAGGGAATTGTAAACATCATGGCGTTACCAGATGATCATATTATCACAGGTACTAGTCAGGAAGTCTTTAATCATTACGGTCTTTCTTCGGAAGGCATTAGTCAAACTGTCAAAACACTATTAAAGAAAGTAGGAAAATAATATGGATAAAATAACTCTTGGTTTTGCACCAACACGTCGTAATTTGTTTAGTGCAGATGCTGCAATCGAATATGCCAATTACACCCGTGAAAAATTAGATGCTTGGGGGATTGATTACGTTGATATAAAAGACATTAATGAAGACGGTCTGATTTATGATGATGCTAGTGTTGAAGCTGCAGCAGCTAAATATAAGGCTGCTGGTATTGATGGACTTTTTATTGCGAATGAGAATTTTGGAACAGAGTATGCAGTTGCTCGCTTAGCGAAAAAATTAGATGTACCCGTTTTGCTCTGGGGACCAAAAGATGAAACACCTGCTCCAGATGGCTCACGACTTCGTGATAGCCAATGTGGACTTTTTGCAATAGGTAAGGTCTTACGTCGTTTTAAAGTGCCATTTACCTACATCAAAAATTCAGATGTTGATGACCCAGCTTTTGAGCGTGGCGTGAAAGACTTTGTTAAGGTCTGCAATGTTGTAAAAACCTTTAAAAATACTCGCATCTTGCAAGTTGGTCCACGTCCATTTGACTTTTGGACAGTTATTTGCAACGAAGGAGAACTTCTTGAGCGATTTAATATTTCATTGTCACCAGTACCAATTCGTGAACTAGTCGATGAAATTAACCGTGTTAAGGCAGAAGAAGGTGACAAGGTTGCTACTGTTGAAGAGTGGTTTTACACTAATACTGATGTTCAAATCACGGCAGATGAGCTCAATATGGTTGCAGCTTTGAAGGTTGCACTTGAAAACCTTTGTCATTTCTATGGCTGTAATGCAGGAGTAATCCAATGTTGGACAGCTTTGCAAGAAGAAATTGGTATTTTACCATATGCTTCTCTATCTTTGTTGCAAGAGGAAGGTATTCCATTTGTTTGTGAAACAGACGTCCATGGAGCAATCTCAGAACTACTTGTTGAAGCGGCATCGCTTGGCGAATACCGTGCTATCTTTGCCGATGTCAACTGCCGTCACCCTGAAAACCCAAATGGTGAATTGTTACAACATTTAGGCGTCTTTGCTTATCAGACAGCAGAAACAAAACCAATTCTACCACCTCGCCACTTCGTCTTTGACTACCCAGGATCAGTTGGTTTTAGAGCAAAAACAAGTGACTACACCCTCTGTCGATTTGATGGAGATAATGGTGACTATTCGCTTTTGATTGGTAATGCTAAAGGCATCGAAGGCCCTTATAATCAAGGAACATATTGCTATGTGGAATTTGATAATCTCAATCGTTTAGAATCTCATCTGGTTTATGGACCATATATTCACCACGTTGCAGCTATTCCTTCAGATGTTGTCCCTGTGCTTTATGAGGCTTGTAAATATCTAGGCATCAAACCAGATTTATACGATCCAATCGAGGAAGAAGTTAAAGCTTACTTAGCTGGTGATGAACCAACATATTTCCGTCCAAATAGAGGATAATGTTATGGCTTATGTACTCGGCATAGACCAAAGTACGCAAGGTACTAAGGTGCTTTTATATAATGATGAGGGAAATATTGTAAAGAAAGTCAGCAAATCACATCAGCAATTAGTCAATGAAAAAGGTTGGGTTTCTCATGATCCATTAGAGATTTATAACAATGTGTTATCTCTTGTTCGAGAAATCGTTGCTGGTATTGATAAAACTGAGATCAAAACAGTTGGAATCACGAATCAAAGGGAGACCGCTTTAGTCTGGAATAGAAAGACAGGCTTGCCAGTCGAGAATGCGATTGTTTGGCAGTGTGCCAGGGCTAAGGAGATAACAGAGAGTTTCAATATTTCCGAGGCTTCCATGGTCAAACGAAAAACAGGTTTGCCTTTATCACCTTATTTTTCAGCAGCTAAATATGCTTGGATTCTAAGACAGATGGACGAGTTGCCGGAAGAGTTAGCTTGTGGAACAATAGATTCATGGTTGGTTTATCAATTAACCAAAGGGGAGTCTTTTGTTACAGATGCCTCCAATGCTAGTCGGACGCAGTTAATGAATTTAACGACCTTATCGTGGGATGAGGAACTTTGTCAATTATTTGACATCTCAATGACTTATCTCCCTGAAATTAGGCCATCTGACAGTCATTTTGGTTGGACAGACTTTGATGGAATTTTTCCTGCTGCGATTCCTATTCATGCCGTGATGGGGGATTCTCATGCAGCACTTTTTGCTCACAAAGGTGAGGAACCAGGAGCTATCAAGGCAACGTATGGAACAGGTTCCTCTATCATGATGAATATTGGAACTGAGGTCAATATGATTCCGAACCATCTGGCAGTCTCGGTTGGCTGGCAGTCTCAAGGAATATGTCATTATGTTCTTGAGGGGAATGTTAATTACTCGGGAGCTGTTATTACTTGGTTACAGGAACAGGTTGGGCTGATTAAGTCACCGGATGAATTAGAAGACTTAGTTGCAAAAGCCAATCCAGAAGATCAAACCTATCTTATTCCAGCTTTTTCAGGATTGGGGGCACCCTATTTTAGAGATGATATCACCGCTTCTTTTGTAGGAATGACTCGTATAACTGGCCGCGCTGAACTGGCTAAAGCAACGTTGGAAAGCATTGCCTATCAGATCAATGCTGTTATTAGCGCAATGAAAGATGTTTCAAATTTACCAATTAAACAAATCAGTGTGGATGGTGGACCGACTAAAAATCATTATCTTATGCAATTCCAAAGCAATTTGACTAACGCCGATATTAACATCGCAACGATTGAAGAGTCTTCCTGCACTGGCGTTGCTTATATGGCAGGTATAGCTAGTGATGTCTATCCCACGACTATTTTGAATCAGCTGACAACACATAAAGTGTTACCAGAACCATCCTTCCAAAGCGTTCGCCTACAAAAATTAGCTAAGTGGGAAAAGATCATTAAAATGCTGATAGAAGACTGATGATAAAATTTAGGAGTAGAATATAGTAAAATATTCTTTTGGACTGATGCCCAAATGTTAGTTTTTTGCCTAACTTTTTTGGAGGTGTAGTTCAAAGGGTCAGAATCTTTCTATCTCAAATTAAAACAGACTACACCTCGTTTAGCTAGCTTATACATTGAGAATATAAAAAGATAAGAAATGTACCGTGATAAGAAAGGTACACAATACTTCTATTACAAATGCTAAATCTTGAAAATTATTGAGATGGCTGAAGAGCTACCCAGAGCAAAAAGAATTAAAAGATGACACATCTGTAAAAATTGAGAAATTTACGATGAAATGATATGGTAAGTGTGTCGCTCTGCTCGTAAAAGACTAGAACCTTTTGATAAATCGAAATGGCAAAAAGCCTTGAAATCAAGGCTTTTTTGCCGTGTGGAGACAAGTGTCGGAGCTATAGTTGGGATTATAGTGGACGGTTTGATAGCGAGGAAAGGAAAAGTACCCCCCATTTATTTATGATATAATAGGATAAAGAGTTATTCGAACTATTTATTATTAGTGTAGGAGGTTCATTATGGGTAAATGGACTTGTCAATGTGGATATCCAATGAATGACCATGCTGCCCCAGATCCGAATGCTTTTTCAATATATTCGGATGAGTTGTGGGAAGAGATAACGGATACTGTAGATAAAAATAATAAGATTGATTACTATGATATTTCTGATGCCTCATACTATGCCTGGCAGTGCCCTAATTGTCACGGTTTGATGGTATTTGGTGAGGATGAGAATCCCGATCGATATACTTTTTATAAGTGGATAGATTTAGATAGTGATGAGAAAGAACAGATTAACCAAGGTTCTGATTCGAGTTCATCAGGCACAGTTTACAGAGTGGCTGTAGTCACTTTCTCTGAGCTAGGTGAGGAGTACACCTATGTTTGTGAGGATGAATCAATCAAGGAAGACCATTTTGTAGTTGTGCCTGTAGGTGTTAGCAATGTAGAAAAGGTTGCTCATGTTGTAAAAGTGTATCAGGCTATGCAAAAAGACATTTCATATCCAATTGACGAGCTAAAACATGTGATTAAGCGTTATTCTGCTTTTGATAAGGAGAGAGCAGAGGCGATTGTAGCTGAGTTAGTAACGACGGGTCGATGTTTAGAAATAGATGATTTTTCAAAATCAATAGCAGCAGACGACTATTTTGATATCTTGCACAATCAGTTAGGACACTGGTGGCTGGAATTGAATGGGGTTCCCATTCCGATGAAGGTAACTCTACTAGAAGACAAATATGAAAAATATCGTGTCGACTGTGCTGTTCATATCAACCCCTACAAAATTCACTATAGTACTTTCCAATCTTTGAAGTTATGTACTGATTTTGAGATTGATGCAGCAAGATGGGTTGATGTCATTTCTGATGAGTACGTTTGGGGAAATTCTTGGGAGCTAAATGGAACTCAATTTGGAATTACTTGTGAGGAATCGCCAGAGTTTGAAGATGAAGTAGATTTTGAAAAATACAGTCGTGTTCCATACTATAGTAGCTGGCATTCTAGTTGGAGTGATAGATATGGCTTTAACATTGCATGGAAACCGCATGAATCTGATGAAGATTTATCTGTAGATTTCTATATCACTTAGTAAGTAAAGTATGCCAAGTCTGTGAATTTAGGGGATAGTCACAGTACTGATTTGAAGATGAACAGAAAATGATATCAGTGTTCGTTTCGTATTTTGATAGAATGTTGGACAGTTTAGTATAGCAGTTTCGAGGAATTGTGGATATGAGAGAAGTTAATATAGAAATTGATGTTGATTTCGGTTTATGGAACGATTTTAAAATATTCTCGTAAGGGTGCAGTAATGCTCAGCAGTCCACTACTCGCGGAACTATTTGACGAAGGCATTCCATTTTTGCAAGACTTAGTGAGGTATCATTATGATTAAATATGTGCAGGTGGTGAAAGGTTATTCGATAGGAATATCTTTTGTTGGTATACTTGCCTTTATCATGCAGGAAATTCCCTATCTCGTCATGCCGATTATAAAACTAGAATCAAATCCAATCATGCATCTTCAGCATGAGGCCAAGGGAATAGAGGTGTCACAGTCTATATGTGGTATATTAACCATCTTATTTTTAATCTTTCTTGTAAGGGAGAATGCTGTCCTGTTTCCTCTTGGCTCCACTAGAGAAAAATTCTTTTTTAGCTTGATGCTTATCCTGCTCTTTATTAATTTTGCTGGGTGGACAGTTTATTTTGGAGATTATCACATAAGCTGGCTTATTGTCAGTAGCCAATTTGCAGCTGTTCCATTGTACTATTTCTGTTTTGGTATGTGGCAACATAACCTTCCGCTAGCATGGGTAGCAATAGTATTTTTCATCCTTCATACTGTAAATGGTTATATGAACTTTATTGGAACAAACTAGTATAGTCAGATATTTCTATTTCTGAAGTTGTGAGTGAAGAAAAATGTTGTAATTCTGATTATATGAGAAAAGCCTTGGTATCAAGGCTTCAGACTGAAGACAAACCTCCAAAAAGAAGTTTGTCTTCAGTCTGAGAACCAGTGTCTGCTGGTTCTTATTTTTTACTTGACTTACAGCTGGTTACTAGTGATAAAATAATCTTATATAATGTTAAAGAAAGGATTTTCCTATGTCTGAGCAAAATACCTATACCATTACGCAAGTCTCTGAAATGTATGACATCAATCCCAATACCGTGCGCTATTATGAGCGGATTGGACTTTTGCCCCATATTCCGCGCAAGGCCAACGGCAATCGCTATTTCACCGATGATCTCAACAAATGGCTGGAAATGGTCATCTGTCTGCGCCATTCAGGTGTGCCGATTGAGGCTCTGATTGATTACTGTCAGATGTTAAAAGAAGGAGACGCAACCCTGCAGGCTCGTGAAAAACTGCTGCGGGAGCAGCGCGCGATGCTCCTGAAAAAGCAGAATAACCTGCAGCGCAGTATTGAGCGCTTAGACCATAAGATTGGTTTATATGAATCTGGTGAAATCACCAATAATGAGACCTATTACAAGGAGTATGGAATCATTTTTGACGAAAAGGGCAGCTGGAAAGAAATGCTTCATGATTAAAGCAGCTGTTTTTAGCCATCTTATCCGGGAAAAATATCAGCTCTGCCATCCCAGTCAAAAAGCCTAAGCAGCAAGGCTTGACAGAAATAGCTGGCTAAGCAGTTGTTTTCCCTAAAAATGTTATAATAAACTTAAAACGTTAGCCTTGGGCGGTGGAAAATGCAGGGAGTTCAGCTGCAGAACAAAGAAATTTTATTATAAGAGGTTTTCTATGACTAGTGAAACGATGCGCGGGCAGCTGGAAGCATACGCTAAAGAAAAATACAAAGTGGAAACTGAACAGCTTCCCTTCAATCACGAGGATTACAGCATATTCAGGCATGCAGACAGCGGCAAGTGGTTTGCGGTGTTCATCGTGAAAACACGGTCTGAGTTTGGTTTGGACGGCGAGGGAGATGCGGAGATTGTCAGCTTGAAAATCGGTGATCCGCTGCTGGCAGATATTCTGCTGCAGCAGCAGGGATTTCTGCGCGGCTATCCAAGCAGTAAATGGAACTGGGTATCCGTTGTACTGGATGGTACAGTGCCTTTAGCAGATATTTGCCAGCTGTTGGATGAGAGCTATAAAGCTACTTTAACGAAAACAAAAAATAAAAAAGTGCCTCTTTCCAAGAGAAAGTCAGATCGTGATTAATCTGTACGATCCTTTCTTTAAAAACCTTAGAACAGCAAAAAAGCTGTCACCTCTGGCTAATTGATAACCAAGTCCGTTTACTGTCTGAATCTTGAAAGGTTGAAAGGAAACATAATGAGTGATGAACATTTGCACGAAATTCGTGTGTTTGAAAATTTTGATATGGTTTCGTTTGAGAAAGGCCATGTGGTCGTGACTACAGAAGTCGTAGACAAGTCCTTAAATTATTATGGTTTTGCACACGGTGGCTATATCTTTACCCTCTGCGACCAAATCAGCGGTTTGGTCTCTATTTCAACCGGGTTTGACGCGGTGACGCTTCAGTCCAGTATCAATTACTTAAAATCCGGGAAGCTGGGGGATACCTTATTGATTGACGGCCGCTGTGTTCACGATGGACGGACAACTAAGGTTGTTGACGTTACGGTTACCAATCAATTAGATCAAGAAGTAGCCAAAGCTACCTTTACAATGTTTGTGACAGGCGAGCGTGCAAACGATTGATCATTTAGTTTGCCATCACTAAAGCGCATGCCAATGGGAGAATGATTCGATGAAAAAAATAATGATCTGGATTTCAGCTATTTTTCTTGTCATTGTTCTAGCTGGAGGTATCTATATTATGGGGTGGGGAATGCCGGGAAATGCCCTGCATACCAAAATCAGCTACGGACACTCTAAAATCTACACTCTGAAAGATCGAAAAGCGGCTGCTAATCTGATAAGGAGAAATTTCATTACTTTTAATGGCTGCCGCCTGGAAACATTGGACTATACTTCAGATAAAACGTCTCAGGAAATGTTAGCAGCAAAAAAACATCTGGATGCTGACAGGTACAAGGAGAAGTATGATAAAAAAGACGCTTCCAAGACCTATGATGAGTGCATTGTTTACCAATCAAGCTTCAGCACTGACGGCAGCCCTGATGCAGGTTTTAGTGCTAACAGTCATTACAGCCATTGGAATTGGATTTTAGTCCGAAAAAAAGGCGGTCCTTGGCGGCTTTACAGCTATGGGCATGACTAAAAAATCAAGGCAGCGACAAGCACTGTCTTTATTCAGTGAATTAAAAGGCTCAGACACCAAGATGCTGCATGTCAAGCCAAATTAGTGCACTATTTTTTTGTGAAAGGAAACAGACATGACTCCATATAAGCATTTGGTCCAATATTATGAAACAGACCGCATGGGTATTACCCACCATTCCAATTATATCCGCTGGATGGAAGAGGCGCGTGTTCATTTTCTGACAGAAATCGGCTGGCCCTATGATACCTTGGAAGAAGAAGGCATCATATCGCCGGTCGTTTCGGTTAACTGTCAGTACCTGACAACATCAACCTTTGCTGATGAGATTGCCATTGTCATTACTGTAGAAAACGTTAAAGCCGCACGATTGGTCTTTCATTATGAAATGACCAATCAAAAGGGGGAAACGGTCTGTCGGGCTCAGTCAGAACACAGTTTCTTAGCTCAAAGCGGCAGCTTTGTCAATATTAAAAAAGAATACCCGGATTTTTACAGCAAATTATCAGAACTCAGTCAGTCCTAGCCCTACTGTCATAGCAGACAAAAAGAGCCCTTTTTTGGTTTTTTGATGATATAATGGAGTGAAGATCACAAGGAGGTTCATTATGACAATTGCTATTACGGGCGTAACAGGCAAGCTGGGCGGTTTGACTGCTGAACTCATTGCCAAAAAGGATATTTCAGCCAGACATTTGGCTCGAAATCCGCAAAAAGCAGTTTCCTATGACAACGCTGAAGTTGTTAAGGCAGCTTTTGAGAATTCTCCGGCAGCGATTGAGGCCTTAAAAGGCATTGATACCTTGCTGATGGTGTCTGCTTCGGAAAGTCCCAATCGTTTGCAGGAGCATTTTGATTTTATTGATGCAGCCGATAAGGCGGGTGTCAAGCATATTATCTATACTTCTTTTTATAATGCCAATGCTGAGGCAGCTTTTACTTTAGCACGCGATCATGCCAAGACAGAAAATTATATCAAAGAAAAAGGATTTGACTATACATTTCTGCGGGACAATTTTTATTTGGATTTCTTTTTAGACCTTTGTTTAGAAAATGGTGAAATTCGCGGACCGGCCGGCAAGGGGAAAGTATCTGCTGTAGCCAGGCAGGATGTTTCCGAAGTGGCAGCAGCTATTTTAACAAGCCCTGATAAATGGAAAAATCAAACATTAAATATGACCGGACCGGAAGATCTGTCAATGGCTGATATAGTTAAGACTGTTGCAGAGGCAGCGAAAAAATCTGTCCCTTATATTGATGAAACGATTGAAGAAGCCTACCAATCACGCAAGGCTTGGCCGGCGGAAGCCTGGGAATACGATGCCTGGGTCAGCACCTACACAGCCATCAAAGACGGGGAGCAAGCAGGAGTTTCTTCTGATATTGAACATGTCCTTGGACGCCCGGCAACATCTTTAACAGAATTGCTGAGATTGCGTCTTTCGGATAAATAGATTATTTGAGCGTAAAAGATTTGCAGAAAGGAGCAGATATGATTACTTTAACGTATATGGATGCCTATCAAACTCAAAGAGAGGTCTCTTTTGAAACAGCTGAGGAATTTATGCAGGCACTCAGCGGCTGTATTACCCTGCCGGATTATTACCGAGTTGTATCGTTGACTTATAAGGGTCGAGATGTTGGTTACAAAGGAGTGATTGGGGATTTGTATCAAACGGTCAGCCAAATGGACTGGAAACAGTTTGAATCAAACTAAGACCTAATTAACTGAAAAAAGCTGCCTGTCAGACAGCATGAACTGAAAAAAGCGGAAAAGGCCTGTATTTACCTAGACAGATTTTCCCGCTTTTTACTTTTTAATCTAATTTATCAAGAAATTTTTTAATATCAACAACAACGCGCGTGTGTTTTCCCTTGCCGATAAGTTTGTCGCCCTCATAAACTTCAATAGTAAAATGAGAGCGCCGTCCGTCTTTTTCAGCATTCAAAATTCGGACTTCCACTGGTTTTCCGATTTTGGTAGCAGCTAAGTGTTGGACAGCAATGTGAGCACCGACCGTTGTTTGTGAGACTTCTAAATCTTCTTCACAATATAAGAAAGCTGCATTTTCTATGAAAGCAATCATACTGGGAGTTGACAAAACGTTAAGACTGCCCGAACCCCAGTTCATGGCTGAGTGTTCAGGGGTAGTAACATAAGACTTACTGAAAATTGACATGGCTGCCTCCTTTTGCTGTCGAAAGATAAAGTAGTAATGGTTAGTTCATATTTTAACTGTAACACATTTAAATTTAAAGCACAAATAATTTCTGAAAGCGTTTCCTCTAAGCTGCTGTTTGCTTATTCCTTTAATTCGTGGTAAGATAATTAAGATAAAATGCAGTGAGAGAGGTAAAAAAATTGGCTTTTGGAGATAATGGACCGCGTAAGAAGACACCGTTTGAGAAACTGACCTTAGTTGTCGTTATCATTATGGTTTTGGTTACAGTCGGGGCACTGGTTCTCAACGCACTTAGCGCCGTTATTTAAAAAGAAACGCTCACGGGCGTTTTTTTAAGCGAATTACAATAAGGTAGAAAAGATATGAGCATGTTTTTAGATACTGCTAAGGTTTCAGTAAAAGCTGGCCGCGGCGGTGATGGTATGGTTGCATTCCGCCGTGAAAAATATGTCGCCAACGGCGGTCCCTGGGGCGGTGACGGCGGCCGCGGCGGCAATGTCATCTTTGTAGTTGATGAGGGACTTCGTACTCTTATGGATTTTCGCTATAACCGCAAATTTAAAGCGAAAAATGGTGAAAAAGGCATGACCAAAGGAATGCACGGCCGCGGTGCCGAGGACCTTTATGTGCGTGTACCGCAGGGAACAACGGTTCGCGATGCGCAAACCGGTAAGGTTCTTGCCGATTTAATCGTAAACAATCAGGAGTTTATTGCGGCTCACGGCGGCCGCGGCGGCCGCGGAAATATCCGTTTTGCAACCCCGCGCAACCCCGCGCCTGAGATTTCCGAAAACGGTGAACCCGGCGAGGAACGCGAACTGGACTTGGAGCTGAAAATTCTGGCTGATGTTGGTTTGGTTGGTTTTCCTTCTGTTGGGAAATCAACCCTGCTCAGTGTTATTACAGCAGCCAAACCTAAAATCGGCGCCTATCATTTTACCACCATTGTTCCTAATTTGGGCATGGTGCGCACTAAGTCCGGCGAGTCCTTTGCAGTGGCTGATTTACCGGGCTTGATTGAAGGTGCCAGTCAGGGTATTGGCCTTGGAACACAGTTTCTGCGCCATATTGAGCGGACACGTGTTATTTTACATGTCATTGATATGTCGGCAGCAGAAGGACGTGATCCTTATGAAGATTATTTGGCAATCAATAAAGAATTGGAAACCTATAACCTGCGGCTGCTGGAGCGTCCGCAAATTATTGTTGCAAATAAAATGGATATGCCTCAGGCTGCGGAGAATCTTGAAAAATTCAAAGAAAAGCTGGCGGCCAACTATGATGAGTTTGAGGATCAGCCGCAAATTTTTCCAATTTCGGGTATTGCCCACCAAGGGCTGGATGCACTATTGGATGCGACAGCACAGCTTTTGAATCAGACAGATGACTTCTTGATTTATGACGAATCAGAGATGCAGGAAGAAGCTTACTATGGTTTTGATGAGGAAGAAAAAGCCTTTGATATTTCCCGAGCTGATGATGCTGCTTGGGTACTCTCCGGTGAAAAACTTGAAAAACTCTTTGTCATGACCAATTTGGAACGCGACGAATCTATTATGAAATTTTCGCGCCAATTGCGGGCTATGGGTGTTGATGAGGCTCTGCGCGAACGCGGGGCTAAAGATGGGGATATTGTCCGTATCGGTAAATTTGAATTTGAGTTTGTGGATTAACTCGCTAAGAGTGATTATGCTATTAAAATAGCAATCACTCTACGCCAAGTGCTATGACACTTGGCTAAGCGACTTACTAGCTCGAAAAACGATTAGTCTCGAATCGTTTTTTTCACGTCGTGACTTTTTCATGAATAAAGGAGAAGCTGCTAGCGGCCTGCCTATCAACATCACTAAGGCAGTCAAATCAGTAATAACGACTGGTTTGACTGCCTGTCGTAACACTAGGCTTTGGGTTGGCAAAGGTATCCAGTAGAAAAGTGAAAATTGCTAGGATATTTGGCTAAGCGACTTACTAGCTCGAAAAACGATTAGTCTCGAATCGTTTTTCTCACGTCGTGACTTTTTCATGAATAAAGGAGAATCTGCTGGCGGCCTGCCTATCAACATCACTAAGGCAGACAAATCAGTAGTATCGACTGATTTGTTTACCTGTCGTAACATCAGGCTTTTGGCTGGCAAAAAGAATGCTAGCCACTATAGAATGAGTTAAGCTCAGCCGGGCTTTACGAGTAACTAAATGTTAAGCCTAATCAAGATGGAGGTTTTATTATGGGTGACAAGCCGATATCGTTTAAAGATAAAGATGGTAATTTTGTGTCAGCAGCCGATGTTTGGAATGCTGAGAAATTAGAAAAACTTTTTAATAAACTCAATCCCAATCGCAGGCTGCGGTTGGAACGCGAAAAACTTGCCAAAGAAAAAACAGAATAACGCAAAATACCAGCCTGATGTGAATATCAGCTGGTATTTTTTTTAAAATTTTCCATAAACAGCATATAACACTTGACAAGAGTTCTATACTGTTATATACTGTTTACAACAAGAAGGAAAATCAGATGATGCAAATAATAATTAATAACACTTCTATGGTTCCAATTTATGAGCAGATTGCAGAGCAAGTAAAGAAAGGCATCCGAACAGGTCAGTTAAAAGAAAATGATCTCTTACCGTCCGTCCGTTCGTTATCCAAGGATTTAAAAATCAGTGCACTGACCGTAAAAAAGGCCTATGATGTTTTAGAAAGCGACGGTTTTACAGTCACTGTCCATGGCAAGGGCAGCTATGTTGCCGCTGTAAACCCGGAACTCTTATTGGAAGAGCAGAAAAAAGAAATAGAGAGCGATTTTGAGCGCGCCATTCAAAAAGGAAGGCGTTACGGCCTTTCTGACAAGGAAATCAGGAGTCTATTTGATTTGATTTTGGAGGACTAAGCCATGTTAAAAATCAACGATTTAAGGAAACAATATGATCGCTTTTCTCTGAAGGCTTCGCTAGACATCAAAGAGGGAGTGATTACCGGTTTGATTGGACAAAATGGATCCGGCAAAACGACACTGTTTAAGTCTATCTTAGGTTTGATTTCAGCAGACGGCGGGCAGATTAGTCTTTTTGGGAAAGACAGTCGGCGTTTGACTGCTAAGGACAAGGAAAAACTGGGCGTAGTGCTTTCTGATTCTGGATTCAGCGGCTATTTACGGATAATAGACATTCTTGCGATTTTAGAAGCTATGTATCCGGCTTTTGACAAGGCATTCTTTCTTAAACAGCTGGATAGATTTCAGCTGCCAAAAGAGAAGTTTTTAAAAGATTTCTCAACAGGGATGAAAGCTAAGTTAAAAGTTTTGGTTGCTATTTCGCATCAGGCAGAACTGCTCATACTGGATGAGCCGACAGCGGGTTTGGATGTCATGACCAGAGATGAATTGCTGGACTTATTGAGAGATTATATGGAGCAGGACGACAGACGCTCTATCTTGATTAGTTCCCATATTTCAAGTGACTTAGAAAGTCTGTGCGACGATCTTTACATGATAGATAATGGCCGAGTTATTCTGCACGAGGAAACAGATGTTTTACTGAGTGATTATGCTGTCTTGAAAGCTACAGAAGAACAGTTTGCTGAATTGGATAAATCTTTTATTCTTCGTTTTAAAAAAGGAAAATTTGGCTATAGCTGCCTGACCAATCAAAAACAATTTTACTTGGAAAACTACCCCGCAATTGCTCTTGAAAAGGGGACAATTGACACGGTGACAGCCTTGATGATAAGGGGGGATAAACTATGAAAGGGCTTTTGATAAAAGATTTTAAATTGATTGGGCAGCAAAAAAACTTCTTTTATTTGCTGCTGGCTGTTGTGATTGGATTGGTTGGCTTTTCTGATGACATTGCTTTTCCCTTATATTTTATGACGTTTTCCGTTTCCTTATTTGCTTTAACAACTACCAGCTATGATGAACTTGACAATGGAAGTGCCTTTTTGTTCACCCTTCCTATCACCCGCAGTAACTATGCTCTTGAAAAATATATTCTGGCTGTTCTGCTGAGTTTCAGCTCTTGGATAGCTGCTCTCCTTTTGGCAATAGCAGCTGCAAGTTTGAGGGGAATGTCAGTCAAAGATATTTTGATGACAGCCAGCTTTATTTTCCCTTTGGTTGTGATAATGCAGACCATCATGCTTCCGATTCAGCTGAAGTTTGGAGCAGAAAAAGGCCGTATCGCGATGATTGCAAGCATTGCCGGACTGGTTGTTCTAGGTATTGTTCTTCTTAAAACTGCTAAAATGTTTTTTGACATTGATTTGGCAAATTTGCTCAATCACCTGCCTGTTCTCAGCGCAGAAGCACTCGTCGTCTTATTAATTCTTGCAGCTCTTCTGATTTTGGCGATTTCCTTAAAAATCAGTATTGGTATTATGAAAACTAAAGAATTTTAAAAATGAGGTTAACTAAGAATGATAAAAGAGTGGGAAACAACATCGAAATCGCCATTTCATGACTATTTACCGATTTTTCCCCACTCTCTTTTAGTTATTGAATCTTTCTGAGGTGCTTTTGATCAAGTTCGTAAACAGTGCTGCCAATTTCCTCAATAAACTTTCGGTCATGGGAAACGCTGATGATGCAGCTGGGGTAATCCTTAAGAAGTTGCCGGATAAGCGGCTGGCTGGTTGGCGAGAAGTGGCGTGTTGGTTCATCCAGAATGAGCACATTATTTCCTTCCAGAACCATTTTAGCCAGAAAGAGCTTGGCCTTTTGGCCGCCGGAGAGGTCAAGGACGGAGTGCTCGACTTCTTGGCGTGTGAATTGCAGGCTGGCAAGGATGGTTCGTACCTTTTCAGGACTTGCGGCATCCGATAAAAAGCTCAGAGCAGTTTGGTGGGGATCTAAAATCTCCTCGTCATTTTGGGGCATGTAGCCCAAGGAAAGGTCTGTTCTTGTTCTCAGTTCTTCCAAAACTTGCTTGAGCAGAAGTGTCTTGCCAATGCCATTTTGCCCTGTAATGACCAGCTTGTCCTGGCCACGAATTTGCCAATCGACTTTTTGTCCGCTTACTAAGTCTTTTGTCTCCCATTTGAGAATGATCTTACCAGCAGGCAGAGCCTGAATATCTGAAAAGAAAAGGGCAATCGTATCCATATCCTGAGGAATTTCAGTGAATTGGTCCGCCTCTTTGTTTAGGCGGCCTTTTTGAGCTTGGTGGGCATGCATTTTTTTGGCTAGAAGCCGTCCTGTAACATCATTTTTGGTCTTGCGCAGTTCATGTTCTATACGTTGCTGAATGCGCTGGTATTTCTGAGTTTTTTGGGCATGTTCTTCGCGCTCCTTATTGGCCAGCTGCAGTTGGCGTTCAAACCGTTCACGTCTTTGCTGACGATAGCTTTGGTAGTCTCCATGAAAATAGCTGGCCCGCGCTTCTTGACGTTTTTTCAATAATTCAAGATGAAGTATAGCAGTAGCAGTGTTTGTTAAGAGCTCTTCATCATGTGAGATAAAGATAACAGTCTTATCTGTTCTTTTGATAAATTTTTCCAGCCATTGCAGACTTTCTAGGTCCAAATCACTGGAAGGTTCATCAAAGAGCAAGAGATCAGGGTCACTGGCTAAGATTTTCAGCAGCTGCAATTTCAATTTTTCCCCGCCTGAGAGGTTTCTGACAAATTGTTGATGGTCATCAAAGCGATTAGTATCAAACTGAAAGAGCTCTGCCATTTGATAAAAAAGATTAAAATCAAAGCGGTCATAGTCTATATCATGGTAGAGGCAGTCGCTTAAGCTGCGGTCTAAATCTGCTGGCGCTATATTCTGAGGGAGGTACCCTGTACGGCTAAAGCGGTTGGTGATTGTTCCTTCCATGGTGGTATAGCCAGCAATCAAGCGAGGATTGAGAATGGCTTTAAGCAGGGTAGACTTACCAGTTCCCTCTTCACCGATAAGAGCCAGTTTGTCGCCAGGGTTGACCACAAGATTAAGATCTCGAATAAGTGTTTGCAAATCTTTCTGGTGGGTAATCGTTAGATGCTGGAGTTGCAGCATGGACTGTCCTTCTTTCTTTTTCAAACAATAAAAGCCGCTACTTTATCTAGTAGGGCTTTCTTTATGCCATCAAAAACAGCAGCAGTCTATACTTTTTGAAAATAAAAATGGTAGGTCGGTGAGTCACTTTTAGTACCGGCTGCAGCTTGTCACCTAGCATCATTTTGATTTTATTTGAGTATCGGCTGCAATTTTTTGGATCTTGGTGCACACAAAAAATTCTTCTAGATAAAGTATATCCACTATGAAGAATTTTAGTTTTTCAATGCACCATACCTCCAATGATATTATAAAATCAGTTTAGCAAAACGCTTTCAAAAAGTCAATGGGGCACGTTACAATAAAAAATTTAAAGGTCTTAAAGGACTTTGCAGCAGATGAGATTGAAAAGTTGAGGCTGTCAAAACAGTTACGGCAGTTAAAAAGCAAGACCGATGATGTCTTGCTTTTTAACTTAGTAAGGGAGCTAGTTAATCCACTATAGTGGCTGATATGACGACGTAAAAAAACTTAGTTCGACAATAACTAAGTTTTTTTACTAGTAAGGTGTTTAGCAAGGTCTTATAGGACCTTGCGTAGTTTAGCTGGTGACTTTAGTCACAGATAAACTTAACACATTAAACATTCAGCACTTTATCCAAGAAGTCTTTAAGACGCGGGTGCTGTGGGTTATCGAAAATTTCTTCAGGGGAACCGTCTTCAAGGAAGCGTCCGCCATCGGTAAAGATAACGCGGTTGGCGACCTTACGCGCAAAGCCCATCTCGTGGGTGACAATCAGCATGGTCATGCCTTGTTCAGCCAAGTCCTTCATGACATTAAGCACATCGCCGACCATTTCAGGGTCAAGAGCTGATGTGGGCTCATCAAAGAGCATGATGTCCGGATTCATGGCGAGGCTGCGAGCGATAGCCACGCGTTGTTTCTGGCCGCCTGAGAGACTGTCAGGATAAGCTTGCGCCTTGTCAGAAAGACCGACTTTTTCCAAAAGTTCCATACCGTGCTTTTGAGCTTCTTCTTTAGATTCTTTTCCGAGTTCAATCGGGGCAAAGGTGATGTTTTCAAGAACGGTCATGTGCGGGAAAAGGTTGAAATGCTGAAAAACCATTCCGATATTTTCCCGAGCTTTATCGACATTGGTAGAAGGGTCTGAGAGTTCATAACCGTCAACAATGACCTTGCCGCTGGTAACAGATTCGAGAAGGTTCAGCGTGCGCAGGAAGGTCGATTTTCCGGAGCCTGAAGGACCGATAATGCAGACAACATCTCCCTCATTAAACTGCACATCAATACCTTTGAGGACCTCATTTTGCCCGAAAGATTTATGTAAATCCTGAACATCAATTTTTAAATCAGTCATTATTTAATCCTCTTTTCTAAGCGTTTTGCCAGACGTGTCAAGAGTGTAATGATTACAAGGTACATCAGAGCAAGAATGGCATACATGCGGAATGATTGGTAGTTGCGGGCAATGATAATCTTGCCGGCTTGGAAAAGCTCAATCAGTCCGATAGCTGAGATAATGGTGGTATCCTTAAGTGAAATAACAAATTGATTGATAAAGTTAGGCAGCATCATTTTGAAAGCCTGCGGCAGAATGATTTTTTGCATGGTCGTCTTATAAGAAATACCCAAGCTGCGGCTGGCTTCCATCTGTCCGATTGGAACAGCTTCAATACCGCCGCGGACGATTTCAGCAATATAAGCACCGCCATTTAAGGTAAGCGCAATAGTACCTGCGACGAAATCATTGATAGGACTTTGCTGACCGGTAACAGATTCAATCAGATTAGGGATTCCCCAGAAGATGAAGGCAGCGACAATCATCAGCGGAATACCGCGCACCACATCAACAAAGACGGCAGCGATAACACGCAGTGCCTTGTAAGGGCTGACACTCATCATACCAAAGATAATGCCGACAATCAGGGCAAGGCCGAATGACAGAAGCGCTAAGCTCAGGGTTGTTCCAAGGCCGGATAAGAGCTGTTTGTAATTGTTGGTGATCAGCCCCCAAATGGTAGATTCATCGACAGCTGATTCTGATTTAGCGTTTTCTTTGTTATCAGACAGGTATTTGTTGACGATTTTATCATACCGGCCTGATTTTTTAAGAGCTGCTAAGCCGTTGTTAAACATTTGAATGAGCTCAGGATTGCTGCCTTTTTTAACAGCAAAACCATATTCGCCGGATTTTTCACCCGGAATCGGTGTTTCAAACTTACGTCCCTGCTGGATGGCATATTTAAGGACTGCTTCATCATCCATGAGGGCGTAGATAGAGCCGGAATTCAAACTGTCATACATGGTTGACGCTTCATCAAATGATTTTAAGGTGTAACCGTACTTATCCTTATTTTTTTCAAGGAAGGCATAAGAAGCTGTTCCGTTTTTGGCTCCGACTTTTTTGCCTTTCAAATCTTTGTAAGACACAAGACCGCTTCCCTTACGAACGGCTAATAAGGTATTTGACGTATAGTAGGGGTCGGAAAAATCAAAGATTTTTTTGCGCTCATCGGTAATGGACATTCCGGCCATAACAGCGTCTGCCTGACTTGACTGAACAGTATTGAGAGCAGCGTCAAATCCCGGATTTTCCGTTTGAATCTTAAAGCCCTGCTGTTTGGCAATGGCTTTGATCAGATCAACGTCAATACCGACGTATTTACCGCCGTCATTTTGAAATTCAAAAGGAGCAAAGGAAGAATCCATTACGATCTTGTAGCTGCTTTTAACCGGCTTTGCTTTGGCCTTGGCATCACCTGTGCTCTGTGATTTAACAGTGTCGGCAGAAGCAGATTTAGACGAAATCCACTTGTTCATGATCTCATCATAAGTTCCGTCAGCTTTCATTTGTTTTAAGGCTTTGTTGAAATCTTTGACGAGGTATTCATACTTACTGCCTTTTTTGACGGCGAAAGCAAAGCTGCCAATAGGCTCGCCTTCCATTTCGATACGGAGATTCTGACCTTGATTGATAGCGTATTGGGCAACAGGTTTGTCATCCATAACGGCATCAACAGAAGCAGATTCTAAACTGTTATACATAGAATCGCCGGTGTCAAAAGATTTGATTTTATAGTGGTACTTATCCTTCTTTTTTTCGAGAAAGCTTTGGGCAGCTGTCCCGTTTTTAACACCTACCGTCTTGCCTTTGAGCTGACTGTACTTGGTAATCTTGTCTTTGCTGCGAGTAACAATGACAATTTTGGTATCATAATAAGTGTCTGAAAAAGTAAAGACTTTTTTACGCTCTTTGGTAACAGTTGTTCCTGCCATCAAAGCATCGGCCTGTCCGGACTGAACGGCATTAACCGCCGCATCGAAACCGGGGAAGGACATTTTGTAGTCCCAGCCGCTGATTTCAGCTGCTTTTTTAATGATATCTACATCAATTCCCTTATAGACCTGGTCGCTGTCCTTAAATTCAAATGGTGCATAAGTAGAATCTGAAACAACCTTGATGGTATCAGCAGAAACTTTTGCGCCAAAGATAAAAGCCAGTGTCAAAAATGCTGTCATAAGAGCAACTATCTTTCGCTTCATGTTCGTACTCCTTCATAAAAATTACTTTATTATATCAAATATTAAAAATTTAGGCAAGAACAGTCCTGCATGCCATGTAAGAAAACATAACATAGATATGCCGTTGACTTTTAAGAGGAAAAAGTGTAAATTGCTATATATTATAAGGAACTTTTACCAATGAATTAAAGGAAGAATCACCTATGCAAAAAAGAATTTTAGAAGCTCCGACACTCCTTTATCAGAGAATACCTAGCTGGCTCTTTATTATTTTAGCCTGTATTATGGTCTATCTTTTTGTTTTTCTGGGGAGTTTTGCCGGAGGAGCTGTACTGTCTCTGCCGATAATGACGCTTTATCTCATTGATCCGATAAAGTTCAGTCTTACTGCGGCCTTTAGCAGCTTATATTTTCAGCTGTTCTTATTTTTCTTTGTTTCTCTAGTGGTCTTTGCCTGGGTGAAGTGGGCTGAAAAGCGCCCGATTTCCAGTTTGGGGCTATTCAGGAAAAATTGGTTTCAAGCCATCATTAAAGGCTGGGGTGTAGGCATGCTTGTTTTTTCGGCAGCTTTTCTGCTAACCTACCTTTTTGGCGGTGTTGAACTGCAGTCTGTTGATTTTTCGGGAGGAGCCGTTTTGTCTGTCTTGTCAACTATCCCCTTTTGGTTTATTCAGGGCGGGACAGAAGAACTGCTGACACGCGGCTGGCTTTTGCCTTTGATCAATAAGCGCAGCAATCTTGCGGCAGCTATCGGAATTTCCAGCAGTCTTTTCGGACTGATGCACTTGGGAAACAGCCGCGTGACTGTCTTTTCGATACTCAGTATCATTTTGTCAGGTGTTTTTATGGCACTGTATATGTTAAAGACGGATAACCTTTGGGGCGTTGCCGGCCTGCATGGTGCTTGGAATTTTACTCAGGGAAATCTCTTTGGAGTAGCTGTCAGCGGACAAGGTGCAGGGACATCTTTATTTTACTTCAGCAGCAAAGCCGATGCAGCCGAATGGATTTCAGGCGGCGCCTTTGGAACAGAAGGGAGTCTTCTGACCAGTCTGGTACTTGTTGTGGCTATCGTCATACTTGGTTTTTTGCTTAAAAAAGAAAAGGTCACCCTTGCTAAGGACGCTTGAGTTTGAAACTCAGGCTTTTTCTTTTAGGCTTTTCTTGTGATAAAATAGAGAGTAGAAAATGAGGTGGCAGTGAATGATAGATAAAACAGAGAATAATCAGTTTAAACTGGTTTCCAAATACCAGCCTTCCGGGGATCAGCCGCAGGCCATTGAACAGTTAGTAGATAATATTGAAGGCGGTGAGAAAGCGCAGATCCTGATGGGAGCGACCGGGACAGGTAAGACTTATACCATGAGTCAGGTGATCCAAAGGGTCAATAAACCGACTCTCGTTATCGCCCACAATAAAACTTTGGCCGGTCAGCTTTATGGGGAATTTAAAGAATTTTTCCCTGATAATGCAGTCGAATACTTTGTATCTTACTATGATTACTATCAGCCGGAAGCCTATGTGCCGTCCAGCGATACTTATATCGAAAAGGACAGCTCCGTCAATGACGAAATTGACAAGCTGCGCCACTCGGCAACCTCGTCTTTACTGGAGCGCAACGATGTTATTGTGGTGGCGTCTGTGTCTTGTATTTACGGTTTGGGTTCACCCAAGGAATACGCAGACAGTGTTGTCAGTCTGCGTCCGGGTCAGGAGATTTCTAGGGATCAGCTGCTCAATAGTTTAGTTGATATTCAGTTTGAGCGCAATGACATTGACTTTCAGCGCGGTCGTTTTCGTGTGCGCGGCGATGTGGTGGAAATTTTCCCGGCATCCCGTGATGAGCATGCCTTTCGGGTTGAATTTTTCGGGGATGAGATTGACCGCATTCGGGAAATTGAAAGTCTGACCGGCCGTGTCTTAGGAGAAGTCGATCATTTGGCTATTTTCCCGGCGACTCACTTTATGACCAATGACGAGCATATGGAGATTGCCATAGCAAGGATTCAAGAGGAATTGAAAGAACAGCTCAAGCTCTTTGAATCGGAGGGCAAACTCTTAGAAGCTCAGCGATTGAAACAAAGAACCGACTATGACATTGAAATGCTGCGGGAGATGGGCTATACCAACGGTGTCGAAAACTATTCCCGCCATATGGACGGAAGAAGTGAAGGCGAGCCACCTTACACTCTTTTAGACTTTTTCCCAGAAGATTTTCTGATCATGGTCGATGAAAGCCATATGACCATGGGGCAGATTAAGGGGATGTATAATGGCGACCGTTCGCGTAAAGAGATGCTGGTCAACTACGGTTTTCGTCTTCCGAGTGCCCTGGACAACCGCCCGCTGCGCCGGGAAGAATTTGAAAGTCATGTCCATCAGATTGTTTACGTGTCTGCCACTCCGGGAGATTATGAGCTTGCACAGACCGATACAGTCATCGAGCAAATTATTCGTCCGACAGGTCTTCTTGACCCGGAAGTAGAAGTCCGGCCGACCATGGGGCAGATGGACGACTTGCTGGGCGAAATTACGGTGCGTGCTGAAAAAGGCGAACGAACCTTTATCACTACTCTAACGAAAAAAATGGCAGAAGACCTGACCGACTATCTCAAGGAAATGGGTGTCAAGGTTAAGTACATGCACTCGGACATCAAGACCTTGGAGCGGACCGAAATTATCCGCGACTTGCGGCTGGGTGTTTTTGATGTGCTTGTAGGGATTAATCTGCTGCGCGAAGGAATCGATGTACCTGAGGTCAGCTTAGTTGCGATCCTTGATGCTGACAAGGAAGGCTTCCTGCGCAATGAACGCGGGCTTATCCAAACCATCGGCCGGGCGGCACGAAACAGTGAGGGTCATGTGATCATGTACGCTGATACCATGACCCAGTCCATGAAAAATGCTATTGACGAAACGCACCGCCGCCGCCAAATTCAAATGGCTTACAACGAAGAACACGGCATTACTCCTCAGACAATCAAAAAAGACATTCGCGATCTTATCGCCATCAGCAAATCCGCAGACAGCGATGTAGCTGAAGCACAAACGGACTACAGTGCCATGAACAAAACAGAACGCCAAGAAGTCATCAAGAAGCTGCAAAAGCAAATGCAGGAAGCAGCCGAACTGCTTGACTTTGAACTGGCTGCAGAACTTCGCGATATGGTGCTGGAATTAAAAGCGATGGATTAAGGGGAGAAGTAATATGTCAGAAAATAATTTTAATATCCAAGAAGTCAATACAATAACAGAATTTGTAATCTGATTGCTTAACTGTCTATCTTAGCCTATGCTTTGTTCAATTTGCTGCGTGTGTCTGAAGAAGGAGATTTGTCTGAATTATTTTACAGTGAACGCTTAGCAGATAAGTCTGTCAGTTCCTTATTATGAATAACAATGAATTTTTATAAAAAAATACTTGACAAATGAATAAATATAAAATATAATAATCCTATCTTAACAAAAATAGGAATTTAGGAATTGAGGATTATTATGAAAATTATTAAAAAAGTGATTGTGGGAGTTTTTGCTGCTTTGTCTTTGATTAGCCTTGCTGCCTGCGGGTCGTCATCCAAGGACGATTCTTTGAAAAAGATTGAGGACAAAGGAAAACTTGTTGTTGCCATGAACCCTGAGTTTGCTCCGTTTGAATTTAAAACCTTGGTCAATGGTAAAGATACCATCGTCGGAGCAGATGTTGAGATTGCCAAAGCCATCGCTAAAGAACTGGGTGTCAAAGTCGAATTTTCGGCCATGTCATTTAACAATGTCCTGTCGAGCGTTCAGTCAGGTAAGGCGGATATTGCGATTTCAGGCATTTCGGCAACTAAAGAACGTCAAAAAGTGTACGATTTTTCAGAAACTTATTACGAGTCCGTCAATGTGGTCATTGTCAAAAAATCTGAATTAGCCAAATATAAGAAAACTGATTCACTGAAAGGGCTCTCGGTAACTACTCAAAAGGGAAGCATTCAAGAAGATGTTGCCAAAAAACAATTGACAGGTGCTAAAATCATCTCTCTCGTTCAAAACGGCGAGATGATCAATGAATTAAAATCCGGTCAAGTGAACGGCGTCGTTTTGGAAAAGCCGATTGCAGAAGGCTATGTGGCTAAAAACAGCGACTTGGCCATTGCTGAAATCAAATTAAAATCGGGAGCTTCTGATTCCTATGCTGTTGCCATGCCTAAGGGCAGTCCTTCTCTTAAGAAAAAAGTTGATAAGGTCATTAAGCAGCTGAAGAAGTCTGATAAAATTGACGGTTTTGTCAAAGAAGCCTATAACTTATCTGTTTCCAGCAAAGAATAGCAGTTCTGTGTTAGGATAAGCCGTTTATGAAAAATCAAGAAAAGCCCTCGGCAGGTGTTTGCGAGCCTGCTGAGGGCTTTGTCTAGTAATGGGAAAACGGGCTGTCTGTCCTTACTTTCTCGGCATTGACAAGTGCCTGCTTATTAAGTATTATCATAGTAGGAAAATAAAAGGAGTCAAGATGAAATTACCACGTTTTGGAGTGGAAGAATGGCTGAATGTTCATGAAAAGGATGCTCTCTATGATATTGCCGGTGTATCTATCTCGGCTTTGACCTTGGAGGAGCTTTTTGAGCTGACACAGCAAGATCTGAGGAGTTTTTTTCAGGAGCTGTCCCGAAAAAAGCTGGACTACGGCTGGATAGAGGGTTCGCCCGAATTCAAAAGGGAAGTCTGCGGGCTTTATAAGACCATTCAGCCTGAGCAGATTTTGCAGACCAATGGTGCAACTGGTGCCAATATGCTGGCGCTCTACGCCTTAATTGAGCCTCAGGATCACGTTATCTCAGTATACCCCGCCTATCAGCAGCTCTATGACATTCCTAAATCTCTCGGAGCAGAAGTGGATTTGTGGCGAATCAGAGAGGAAAACAATTGGCTGCCGGATCTGGATGATTTGCGCAGGCTGATTCGTCCCAATACTAAAATGATTTGTATCAATAATGCTCACAATCCGACAGGGGCTGTTATGGACGAAGCTTACCTGCAGGAGTTAACAGCTATTGCTGAATCCTGCGGGGCTTATATTCTGTCTGATGAGGTCTATAAATCGTTTTCTGATCAGCGAGAAGTCCCAGCCATTGCTGACTTATACGATAGGGGGATTTCAGTTGACAGTCTGTCAAAGGCCTACTCTCTGCCCGGTATACGTGTAGGCTGGGTAGCTTCAAATAAGGAAGTAGCAGACATTCTCAGAGACTATCGCGATTATACCATGATCTGTGCCGGTGTCTTTGATGATATGCTGGCTGCCTTTGCCTTGAAAAACCGTCAGGCTATTCTTAAGCGAAATCAAAAGATTGTCAGTGAAAATCTTTTGATTTTAAAAAATTGGCTGGCACAGGAGCCGCGGGCCCATGCTATCCTGCCGGATCATGTTTCCACTTCGCTGATTAAGCTGGATGTACCGCTTCCCATTGAAGATTTTTGCAAACAGCTTTTATCAGATTACGGTGTGCTGCTGGTTCCGGGCAATCGTTTTGATCTTGAGGGCTATGTCCGCCTTGGTTACTGTGGTGATAAAGGTGTTTTAAAAACAGCCTTGTCAAAATTATCCCAATGCCTGAAACAATTTGACTGATAAGGGTAATAAAATTTATAATAGACTTATCAAAATAGAAAAGAGAAAAAAATGACACTTAAAAAATTATTGCTGACTTTCCTCAGCCTTTTGGCTGTAGTGGCCTTGACTGCCTGCGGTGCTTCCAGTTCAAAAGATATGCAGGACAAAGTGAAAGAAAAGAAAAAACTTGTTGTTGCTGTCAGTCCGGATTATGCGCCTTTTGAATTTAAGGCTCTGATTGACGGCAAAGATACCGTGGTCGGTGCTGATATTGAACTGGCAAGGGCGATTGCCGATGAATTGGGAGTCAAGCTGGAAATATCATCAATGAGTTTTGACAATGTGCTCTCCAGTATAAAAACTGGCAAGGCTGATATCGCTATTTCCGGTTTATCTTATACCAAGGAACGTGCCAAAGTTTATGATTTTTCAGATGCTTATTACAAGACAGAAAATGCTATCTTAATCAGAAAGTCTGATCTTAATAAATACACATCGCTGGCAGCTTTCGATAAGGCCAAGGTTGCTGTTCAAAAAGGAACTATTGAAGAAGGCTTGGCAAAAGATCAATTGAGCAAATCAAACATTACTTCTTTAACCTCAATGGGTGAGGCTGTCAATGAGCTGAAATCAGGACAGGTTGATGCTATTGATTTGGAAAAACCGGTAGCAGAAGGGTACATCTCTCAAAACAGTGATCTCGTTTTGGCAAAAGTTGCCTTGAAAACAGGTGAAGGTGATGCCAAAGCTGTTGCGCTGCCGAAAGACAGCGGCAAATTAGTTAAGACAGTAAATAAGGTTATTAAAAAGCTTAAAAAAGAAGGTAAGTACAAACAGTTTATCAGCGATGCAGTTAAGCTGACCGGCCGGCAGGTTGATTAAGAATACTGATTTTTAGATTTGGTTTTCAGTGTTCTTGAAAATAAATTTTAAAATAGCCTGAAAATGCCTTGACATTTATTTCCACATTTTTGTATAATGTTTAAGAACGTGTAAATGTTACAATGAAATTGAGGGGAGTGAGATACATGTCAAAGACTGTAGTGCGTAAAAATGAATCACTTGACGATGCTCTTCGTCGTTTCAAACGTTCTGTAACTAAAGCTGGTACACTTCAAGAGTCACGCAAACGTGAATTCTACGAAAAACCTTCTGTGAAGCGTAAACGTAAATCAGAAGCAGCTCGCAAACGTAAAAAATTCTAAAGTGATTATTATTGAAAAAGCTGAAACTTTGTTTCAGTTTTTTTAGTTCTTTTCAAATCTGCCAACAAGATATTGCGGGATAAAAGGCCTTGTTTCTTTTTAGCAGTGACAAAGCTTTGGCGGCAGCCAAACAGGAATCGCTGCTGAAGATGGTAAAGAAAAAAACAGCCTAACTTAGGCTGTTCCAGACTGAAGACAAAGCTCTTAGAAATTGGTTTCTAAGAGCTTTTTGCTCTGTTTAGGAGTATACTAAAAGAAAACGGTTTGTGAGGTAAGGCCATGTTTCACAAAGAAAAGCCAGATTATAGCCGCTATCAATACGGGTTCTATACGCTTGATCAGCTTGTTCCTGAGGATCACTTTCTGCGTAAAATCGAGGCTGTGATTGATTTTGACTTCATCTATGACTTAGTTGAAGAAACTTATAGCAGTGATAATGGGCGTCCGAGTTTAGACCCTGTGATGCTCATCAAAATCCCTCTCATTCAATGTTTCTATGGCATTCG
>NZ_JBZFUJ010000014.1:0-52734 GCF_058314475.1 Streptococcus sp. ELY_90 | reverse complement strand
CAGGACAATGTATTACCTCGTCACGCATAACAAGCTTTACGATTATCTTTCCACCCAAAATCGGTAAAGTCGTTTATGCCCTATCATTGTAACACCTTATCAAAAATTTTCAACATAAGGTGTTGATTTTGTGTACACTTTTTTCACTAATTTTTAGTAGAAAATAAGATAATTTCCTTATTGTGACTATGGAACTCAAACTATTTTTCATCAAATACCTTGATATGCTTGACAAATGGTAGAAAAGGACTTAGCCCTGTGCAATACAGAACTAAATCCTTTCAATAATATTTCTTGTCCAACTTTTTGGGGTCAGTACACAAGCTCTAGCTTTTTTATGTTGGAAAACAAAATGCTTTTAACCAACCATCAATTCTTTTCTAACCTATTCCTTTTTCAACTAATTCTTCCAATTCTGTCAGCCGTTCTTCAAAGACCTTAAAGGCTGCATCCAGATAATCACCCTTGGTCATATCAACTCCTGCTTTGGCAATGACATTAAGTGGGTAGTCTGAATTTCCCGCCTTGAGATAACTAAGGTATTTGTCCTTATCTTCCTGAGTGCCGTGCACAATTTTATGTGCCAGATAGCTGGCCGCTGCAAAGCCTGTTGCGTACTGATAAACATAGAAATTATAGTAGAAATGCGGAATCCTTGCCCATTCAAATTGAATTTGAGGATTTTCTTCTTTGGCTAAGCCATAGTATTTCTCATTCAGCTCGGCATAAAGATTATTTAAATAGTCACTGGTTAATACCTCACCTGCTTGAGCGGCCTGATGGATGCGCTGCTCAAACTCGGCAAACTGACTTTGCCGAAAGACTGTTCCCTTGAAACCATCCAGATAATGATTGAGAATGGCAAAGCGCTGCTTGTCATTTGTCACTTCTTTTAAAAGTGTCTCCGTCAGAATATTTTCATTGGTGGTTGAGGCAATCTCAGCCAGAAAAATGGAGTAATCTCCATAAACATAGGGCTGATTCTCACGGGTAAAAACTGAATGGATAGAGTGTCCCGTCTCATGAACCAGCGTAAACAAATTATCCAGCGTGTCCTGCCAGTTGAGCAAAATAAAGGCATTGGTGTCGTAGGATCCGCCGGAATAAGCACCTGAGCGCTTGCCTTTATTGACCTGAACGTCAATCCAGCGTTCTGTAAAAGCACGGTGCACGCGTTCTGAATAATCTTTGCCAAAAACTGCCAGTACTTCCTCAGCTTTTTTCAAGGCTTCATCATAGGTGACACTCATATCCATCTCTGATAAAGGCGTGTAAATATCATACATTTTAAGATCATCAAGTCCTAAAATTTTCTGGCGAAGTTTAACATAGCGTCTAAGCAAGGGCAGGTGCCTGTTAACAGCCTTTAGTAAGGTATCATAGACACTTTCCGGGATAAAATTCTCAGCCAGAGCGGCCTCACGCGCATTTTTATATTTTCTTGTCTCAGCCTTAAAATTATGAACCTTGACATTGGTCTCCAAGGTTTTGGCGTAGGTATGCTGAAATTGCTCATAGACGCTGTAATAAGCCTCATAGGCAGCCTTTCGGACCTTACGGTCCTTGGATTCCATCAATGTAATGAAATTGCCATGTGTCAATTCCACTTCTTGACCATTCTCATCCAGAATCACCGGAAAGACAATATCGGCATTATCCAGAATTTCAAAAGTTTCACCGGTTGAACCGAAAATTTCACCGGCAGCAGCCAACAATTCCTCTTCCTTGTGGGAAAGGACGTGCTCTTTTTGCTGAAATAATTTTTCAAAGAAATGGCTGTAGCCAGTCAGCTGGGGACAGTCTGTCAAAAAATCCTGATACTGTTCCTTAGACAGCTGCATAAATTCAGGTTCATAAAAGGCAAAGGTCTGGCTGAATTTTGCTGCCAGAGCTGTCGCCTTAGCCTGAAATTCCTGATATTTGGCTACCGTCGTGTCTTGGTCATTTTTCATGGAAGCATAGACATAGATTTTTTCCAAACGGCGGCTCAAAGCCAGATAATGTTCAGTAATCTCCAAAAGACTCTGGCCAGAGTCAAGAAGATGCCCTGCCTTAGCCTTAGCTTTTTCAAGCTCCTTACCAAGTGCCTGGTGCTCATTTTCCCAATCCTTATCTTTTGAAAAGACGGTTGTTAAATCCCACTGGTATCTTTTCTCAATATGCTTACGATTATCAGACATTTGCTTCCCCTCTCTCGCTGTCATTATCAACCATTTTAACATAAAAAGCGAGTATTAAGAAAGCAAATTCATGTTTCATATATATTAATCTGATCATAAAAAAGTAAGGGCGATAAGCTCGCCCTGTACTTTCTCATACTTCAAAAATTAAGTTTTGATAATTGGATTTCCATCGGCATCTAAATCAGGTTTCCAGATATGCAAAATGCCTGCAATAACCAAGGCCCCAATCAGCATATCTAGAACATACCAAAGGGCACCTTTTGTTACACCGCCAATAGCGACAATACCACCAAAAGCAACGATGGATTCAACACCATGAAGCATGCCAAGTACTCCTGCTACAGCTGTCCCAATAACAATAGAGACGATAACACGTTTAAAATCTTTAGCAGCAAAAGGAATGGCACCTTCTGTAATACCCGCGCTTGAAAGAAACAGTGCAGAAATACCAAATTGTTTTTCAGCTTCTGTGTATTTTTGTCTTGAAATAATCAAAGACGAAAGAGCCAAGCCTAATGGCGGAACAGCACAGCATAGCCTAAATGCTCCATTGGGTCCGTTGATTCCTTCTGCCATTAGAGCCAACGTAAAGGCTGTAGCTGCTTTACTGCAGGGGCCGCCCATATCCAAAGCAGCTAAAACACCGATTCCGATTCCAAGAGCTGCTGCACCAAAGCCATTTAAACTACTAAGTACACTAACCATAAGCTTGACAAAAGCATCTAGTGGATAAATCAAGATATAAGCATATCCTATTCCGACAATCAGGGTTGCTATCAGTGGTACAATCATCGTTGGCATAACAGCTTGAATCACTTGAGGTACTTTCCAAGTCTTAATCCATTTAACAAGATATCCAATAATTACTCCAAGCAGCATAGCTCCTAAAAATCCAGTTGACAATTTATCAGCTCCTATGGGATTATTAGCCACATATCCTAGAATAAAACCTGGTGCCAAAGCTGGTTTTCCAGCAATAGCATAGGCAATATAGGCACACAAGACTGGGACCATCATAGCAAAGCCCGCTTGTCCCATATCATAGAGTGTTTTAAAAAACTGATTGGACGGTGTGATTTGCCCATGTTCAATTTTTCCGGTCATCAGGGTAAAAGAGAAAAGCATACCGCCAACTATGATAACCGGAAGAAAATAAGAAATCCCAGTATTAAACGCTTTAAACAAAGTATTGCCTAGATCTTTCAGCCCCTTACTTTGTTTGCCAGTCGTCAGTTTTTCTGCGTCATCAATAACACCCGTAATATTTTTAATGGCTTTTGAAGGATCAACCTCAATACACTTCCCCGCAGCTTTTTGCTTATCAAAGCGCTCTTCTCCTTTAATCCCAATAGCGATAGCTAAAACAACTGCATCTGCTTCATTAATCTCTTTTTCAGTTAATTCATTATCAATGCCCATTCCTCCTTGCGTTTCAACTTTACAATCAATGCCTCGTTTACGACATTCTTGCTCAATAGCTTCTTGAGCCATATAGGTATGGGCAATTCCTGCTGTACAGGCGCATACTGCTACTAATTTCATCAGGATAACCTCTCTTCTATTTGCTGTAATAATCGGTAGACGCTATCTTCATTTTCTGCATGAAGGAGCTGATTACGATAATCTTCTCTCATCAAGCTCTTACTTAGTTCTGAAATAATTTTCAAATGCTGCTTGGACCCCTTGTCTTTTGGAACACCAATCATGAAGATATGGGAAACCTTTTCAATATCCTCACTCCAAATCAAAGGCTCTTTTAATTTGCGATAAATAACAAAAGGTTCCTTGACACCTTCTGATACAGCATGAGGAATAGCAATACCAAAACCAATATAAGTAGGTACAGCGTCTTCCCTTTCCTTGACATCTTGAATATAGATATCTGCATTATTAATATGTTTATTAGGAAGATGCCCTGTTGACTCAATTACCTGATACTTATTTTGATAAGTTTCTTGAGAAAAATTTACTAAATGCCTTTCAAACATCAATTTTCGCCTCCTTTATTAAAATATTAAGCCATTAAGTGACTCTAGAGAAAATGTACCGCCGGAGAATAAGGTTACTGAACTTCAAAGAGTTGTAGGTGGGTCCAATTACTTAACTCATAAATTCATTAAAACATGTCCAAGAAAAAATGAAAAGACAGTCTTTTTCAAGAAAAAAGCGGAAAATACTAACTCATGCTCTCTACAATTTTGATAATAAGTTCTTTAAACTCAATAAACGTCCCAGCTTTAATAATTTGATTGACATAAGCTTTGCTGCTAATAATTCTACTGAGAATCTTATATAGATCCTGCATATTTTCATCACCATTTTCCTTCATAGACAATAAAAATATGAGCTGCACATCTTCTTCATCCCAAAGGATTTTTTTATCTAAAATGCCAACAGCAATAAAGCTTTGCTGACCTATGGGCTTTATGGGGTGCGGTATAGCCACGCCGTTACCAAAGGCAGTATGTCCGATGTTTTCTCTGTCCAATACTGACTGATAAAAACCATTCGGCAAGGAAATTTGCCGGCCTATAGCCTCACATAAATAACTTAAAGCAGCCGTTTTTTGCTGATGTGCCGGAATTTTAAAAAATAAGTTTGGCTTAAAATAATTAATAAACTGATGCCCATGAACATTTTTTAGCTTTTGACTGACTTGCTCAACTTCTTCTTCTGCCAATAAACTGTTAATCTCAATAATAGGAATCGGAATTTTTTGTGTAATCACCTCGGTACTTAAAACATAATCAATTTGCTTAAAATTGACCTTATCCAGCTGAAACAAATTGATGGTGCCGGCAATAGTCAACTGGTTCCCAAAATGTTTTTGAACCTGATAGACTAGTAATTCCGAATTAGCCCTGCCTTCTCCACAAACAATTAGAACCTTCTCCTTCTTCTTAGTCTGTTTTTTCTCCAGAGCGACATTAAAGTGCAGAGCAATATAGGCAATTTCATCTAATGTTATTTTTTTATGGTATTTTTCCTCTAGTTTCTCACACGCGATTGTTGCCATATTATAAGCCAAGGTATAATGATGTCTGATTTCATCCATCATAGGATTATATGACGATAAATCATGAAGTATCCTGACTTGAAAAGAAACTAGGTGAAGTGACAGCAAAGTAATTAATTCTAAATCATATCTAAAATCAATTTTAAAGACAAGGTTAACCTGCTCAAGCATTGTTAATACCATTTTATAAATATCATCACTAACAACGGTATTAGCAGTCAGCGAATCAAGACTAATAATTTTTTTACTGGACAGATGTAAAAGCAGATAATAAATCTCACTTTGTGGAAACTGGACATTATATACAGTCTCCAAATCATCAACAATGGCTAAAGCCATGTCAAGATCTGCACTTTGTGCAACTTCTTTTTTGGCACTGTCTATCAGCTCAATCACCCTTCCAGACTGAAGTCTCTTCAGGGCAATATAAATATGAATAGCTAAATTATTAATCGAAAAATCAGAGATTCCAAATTTATATTTATCGGCTTGTCTTTGAATAATCCTTTTAATTATTTCCAAACTATCATTTTGTTTGCCAAATTGAACAGAATCCTCCATTTTTGAACGTGCCAGACAAAGGCGCAGCTGTTGCTCATTGCCGATGACTTTCAATCCTTGATTAGCCCGATAGTCAAGGTAAATACCATATTTCTGCAATCTTTTTCGGACTTTTTTTAAATCATTTTTAACAGTGGAGCGGCTGACGAAAAAAATATCACACAAATCTTCTATTTTTACCGCATCAGCTGCCATTAACAAATATTCCAACAGCTGCTGTACTCGGTTATCTTCACTGACTAAATCTTGATTTTTTAATCTGTTAAAGAAATAAAAATAGGCTTCTTCATCCGTAATTTGCAAAAGAAATCCCTTTCTTGACTTAGCAAGAATGACTGCTCCATATTTTTTTAAATCCTTATTCAACCAGGCAATGTCGTTTCGAACAGTTCTGCTGCTGACTTCCAACTTGGTAGCTAAACTTTCTGCTGTCGTAAACTCATCTTTGGATAATAATTGTAAAATAGTTTGCCATCGTTTCATACAGAACACCTCTGTCTTTATTTTAAAAGAAAAATAGCATTCTTAACAGTTAAATTTCTTCCACAATAATCTGTTAAAAGGTTGTTTATTTCTCATAAAAAGCCGGCGGATAGAGCCTTTGAACGCTTTTATTTTCCTGTTTTTGATAATAGTGAAAAAAGGCTGTATAGAAGTTTGATAAATCTTGAGTAATTTGGCAAAAACCAATTTCGCTGTCAAGCGGTCTGACCTGCGGATAAAAAGCGGCCACATCTAGGCTGAGCAGGTTAGTTCCTTTTAAATAGGCAGCTTCTTGTCTTTTGAGCCAATGAGGATTGCGTCCTGCCAGCTGCCTTTGAATATAAGTCAGGAGCTGCTGATCCATTTTGACCTGATAGGAAGCCATCTTCTGTTTAATAAAAGGCAGGCGCAGAAAGGCCAGAAGATTATCGTCAAAAGGGCACTCTTTTACCAGATAATGAACATGTCCGTGCCAATCTTCGTAAATGAGATACTTCAGACGCAGGCAGCGCCTGTCCAAATCTAGTTCCCACAGGTGAAAACCCATATTGGCTGAAAAATAGAGTAAATCTCGTTGAAGGCTGGTCATCGTTCTGCCCAGCCAAAGCTTTTTCCCCAGCAGCCAGCGGACCTGACAGCCATGTTCTAGGTAGGCTTGTGTTCGCTCATGCAAACGCTCCCTAGACAGGCGGCTGCATTGAACTTCTAAAGCTAATCGGTCATTAACCATAAGGTCTGCTGTCTGCCCTAATTCAGGCAGCAGCTTTTCTACTTCAACTAAAGAAAATGCCGAAAAACTTTTATAAAGTTCTGCTTTTAAGCCTAAATGTTCTGCTGACTCATTTTCACTGTAGAACCGGCAGTTTTGAAGACTGATGTGAGCGAAGTGCGGCCGCATAACAGAGCCGTGCCTAAGACGCACTGCTTCCCCACAAGCCGGACAGCTAAAGTGCTGTTTGCGAGGAACGGCTTCAGCCAGATTCACGAGCTTTCCTTCTTCATCAAATGCTGCTAACATAAATGACCTCCTACTTAGTTATACGAAAAGGAACTGAGCCCAGCTCCTGTTTTCATTTTAGAAGCCTTGCTGCCTCAACAACTTTTAGTCGCAGAAAAAAAGCTGATTAACGTATTAACCAGCTCTCAAAATTCGATTTTATTGCCGCTTATCTTTTGCAAAGCTTCTTTATAAGTTTTATAAAAGGTTGGTGCCGGTACCTGCTTCTTTTTGCCGAAATCATAGAGGCATTGACATACAAAAAACAAGAAGCTGCTTATCAACAGACTCTAAAAAACGAAGAATGCGTCTGACCAATTCATCTTTTTGCCCATAAGTCAGGTGGACAGCTGTATCTTTAACAGACGGGTCTTGCTTGATTGTTAATTTCATAGTATCACCTGCCATTCATTATAGCATAGCCCCAGCAGCAAAAAAATCCCATATCCACTAAGATACAGGATAGGGCAACTGAATTACAGCCTTTCTGTCAACCGGATAGCTAAAACAGTGTGCAGGCAGCCGTTTATGGTGATCTTGCCAAACCTTTCAAATAGGCTATACATCCGATCATTCGGCCTCATAAATGCTGTATAAAAGAGTTGTCTGCCTGGCTCCTTTAAGCACTTTTTACTTTGTCTGCAAACTTTTTGACAAGCTCTCATCAGAGTAGTATAGTATCATTGCATTGACAAAACAGGAGGTAAGCTATGTTTTTAGCTTTAAAGGAAATGAAACATGAGAAGGTTCGCTATGGAATGGTTATCGCCATGATTACCCTCATCACCTATCTCATCTTTATCATGACTAGTCTGGCTTTGGGTCTGGCTCATGAAAATACTGCTGCTATTGAGTCTTGGAAGGTCAAAAGTATCCTGCTCAACGATAACGCTAATACAACCTTGCGTCAGTCGCTCTTGACCAAGAATCAGGTGAGGCCTTACAGCAAAGATAAGGATAAGGCTCAAATCGGTGAAACGACTGTGATTGTGACAGCTGACGGTGCTGATAAAAAGTCGGCAACTTTTGTCGGGATTGAGGAAAATCAGTTCATTGCCCAAGACATGGCTATTTCCAAGGGACGCCTCTTTAAAAAAGCTTACGAAGTTGTAGCTGATGATTCTCTGGCTGAGGACGGTTATGATGTGGGTGACAGTATCAAACTCAACGGCTCTGATAAAACCTTTACCATTGTTGGCTTTACCAAGGGTGCCAAACTCAATATTTCTCCTGTTATTTACGGACAGCTTTCAGACTGGCAAACCCTCAAAGGAACGAAAGATTTTGCGGCCAGTGCCATCATCTCTAAAGATGCCAACCTAAAGATTAACAAGAACGGTGTCAAATCCTACACAATCGATGCCATGATTCAAAAACTGCCGGGATATTCGGCGCAAAATAAGACATTCATCTTTATGATTGCTTTCTTGATGATTATCTCCTTGGTTATCATTTCGGTCTTCCTATATATTATTACCATCCAGAAGATTAACAACTATGCTGTTCTTAGAGCTCAAGGGATTCCTGCCGGGCGTTTGATGAGCGCTACACTGGCTCAGTCCTTCTTATTAACTTTGGTTGGACTTGTCATCGGGATTGGTCTGACAGTTGTAACTGCCATGGTTATCCCTAACAGTGTTCCTATGTCCTTCCAGATCGATCTCTTGTCTCTGGTGTCAGTTGGCATGATTGTCATGGCTCTGCTGGGATCGCTCATCCCGATTCGCATCACCGCTAAAATTGATCCTATAAGCATCATCGGAGGTTAAGCATGGCAGTTTTAACATTAAAACAAATCAATAAATATTTTGGCAAAGACAGCGCCCGCGTTCACGTCCTTAAAGACCTGAATTTCAGCGTTGATAAGGGGCAGCTTGTTCTGGTGTTGGGACCGTCCGGCTCGGGTAAAAGCACCTTCTTGACTATTGCAGGCGGTCTGCAGACACCGGACAAAGGCAGTATTTCAATCAATAATCAGGATATGCTCAAGCTGACTCCTAAGCAACGGGACAGCCTGCGTCTCAACAAGATTGGCTTTGTCCTGCAAAACTACAGTCTGGTTCCTTATTTGACAGCTATGGAGCAGTTTCAGCTGGTCGACCGCATCAAAAAAGAGGGCAATATCAGCTCAGATGATCTGATACAGCTCCTCAAGCAGCTTGATATCTACGCGTTAAAAGATAAGTACCCCGACCAACTCTCTGGCGGTCAGCGGCAGCGCCTAGCTATTGCTCGGGCACTTTACACCCAACCGGAAGTTGTTCTGGCTGATGAGCCGACGGCTGCACTGGACAGTGAGCGGGTCAAAGAAGTCGGTAAACTTCTAGCTGACCTGGCTCATCAAGGTGATAAAGCCATCGTCATTGTCACTCATGACAGCCGTCTGCAAGCCTTCGCAGATGATATCTACCATCTCAGCGACGGCGTTCTGGAAAAAGGATAACTTTAATAGGCCTGAAACAGTCATCTATCTGAACACATGGATTCATTACAGCATAAAAGGAGCTTGTCAGCTCCTTCTTTTTATTATAACTTGCCGGCTGCTGCCTGATCCAAAATCAGTGTCACATCAGGGTGGTTCTGCAGAATGCTGGCCGGCAGATCTTCTGTAACCGGTCCCTTAACCATGCGGGCAACAGCTTCAGCCTTTTGGCTGCCGTAAGCCATGAGGACAATTTTTTTAGATTTCATAATAGAAGCAATCCCCATGGAGATAGCCTGAGTCGGGACATCCTCTGACTTATCAAAAAAGCGGCTGTTGTCTTCAATGGTACTCGGACTTAAATGGACAACATGGGTTGTGCTGTCAAAAGCGGTGCCCGGCTCATTAAAACCGATATGACCATTGCGGCCGATGCCCAGAATTTGGAAATCGATAGGATTTTCTGTGATAAGCTGGTCATAGCGCTTGGTTTCTGCCTGCAAATCAGCTGCCAAACCATTGGGCAGAAAGCTTTCCTTAAAGGGCTTAGCAGCAAAGAGATGCTGCTGCATGAAATAAGCATAACTTTGTGGATTTTTTGCAGACAAACCAACATATTCATCAAGATTGACAGACACTAAATTTGAAAATTCTACCTTAGAAGTTCGTATTTCGCGATAAAGCTCCAAAGGCGTGCTGCCTGTCGCCAAACCCAAAGTTTTAGCGCCGGCTTCTATCTCTCTTTGCAAAAGTTCAAAGGCCTTCCTGCCTCCTTCTGCTTGATCTTTAACGACGATTATTTTCATGGCATCCTCCTTAAAAATGGTCTATACAACCATTATATGGTATAGACCAATCGTTGTCAAGCTTTGCAGCCAATCCTAAATAAATCACAATTTTATTATCTTAGCGAAAAAAAAGACCAAGACAGCAATCTTAGCCTTCTTTGATTAGAAAAACAGTCGGCATTCTCTTAAAGCGAAAAGAGCTGGCCAATCAGGTAGGTCGCAAGCATTGTCAAAAGACCGATGGAAACATTGCGGCGCATAGCCGGTCCGGTCGGGGCATCTCCCAGACGGGAACTGACATAACCGGTAATCAGCAGGGCCACAACCACGACTGCAACGGTTGCAATAATCCGAATATTCTCCGGAAAAAGCATGATAGCCGCAGTAGGAAATACAGAGCCGACGACAAAAGAAATAAAACTTGACATGGCTGCATGCCAGGGATTGGTAAATTCACCAAATTCAATTCTATATTTTTCTTCAACCAGAGTTTTTATGGGGTTGTTAAGAAAGGCCTTGTTAACCAAAAGCTCCGCTGATGTTTCGCACTCGCCTTTAGCCAGATAAACATTGTAGAGAGATTTTCTGGCGGCATCAGGATCGCTTTTGAGCAAATGCTCCTCGCGGGCAACAGCTGCCTGCTCCGTATCTTTTTGCGTGCTGACACTGACGTACTCTCCTCCTGCCATCGAAAAGGCTCCTGCCAAAATAGCCGAAAGGCCGGATAAAAAAACAATCCATAAATCAGCCTTTGCACTGGCAACACCGATAACCACACCGGCAATAGAAATGATACCGTCATTTGCTCCCAGAACACCTGCGCGCAGAATATTCAAGCGCTTTGAAAAACTTTGTTCCTGTTCCATAGGCAACTCCCAACTGTTTTTCTTCATAATAATCTAAAACAAACCGGCAATCTGTTAAACTTTGTTGACCGCAGGTTTTTATGACATGTTTTTTATAGATAATATTATTATACCTTTCATCTAAAATCATTACAATACAATTTACAATGATGACTGAAAAGCTATCTCGTGTTATAATGGTAAGGCTGAAAAAGTGATTATTAGAGGAATACTATGAATACGACTGATTTTGATTTTGACTTACCCGAACATTTAATTGCTCAAACACCGCTCAAGCAGCGCGACAGCTCCAAACTTTTAGTTATCGACCATAAGACCAAGGCCATGAAAGACACTCATTTTGATCACATTATTGATGAATTGAATCCGGGAGATGCCTTGGTTATGAATGATACGCGCGTGCTTCCTGCCCGGCTGCACGGAGAAAAAGCTGAAACACACGGACATGTTGAGCTGCTGCTGTTGAAAAATACGCAGGGTGACCAATGGGAAGTCCTTGCTAAGCCAGCCAAGCGCTTGAAAGCCGGCAGCCGAATTTCTTTTGGCGACGGCCGGTTAAAAGCAACGATTATGAAAGAATTAGAACACGGCGGCCGCATCGTTGAATTTTCTTACGATGGCATTTTTCTGGAAGTTTTAGAGAGCTTAGGGGAGATGCCCCTGCCACCTTATATCCATGAAAAATTGACCGATCGTGACCGCTATCAAACCGTTTATGCTAAAGAAAACGGTTCTGCAGCAGCACCGACAGCAGGACTGCATTTTACAGAAGAGCTGCTGGCTAAAATCAAAGCCAAAGGGGTCAAACTCGTTTACCTAACCCTGCATGTGGGACTTGGAACCTTCCGCCCTGTTTCAGTTGACAATGTGGAAGAGCATCAGATGCATTCAGAATTTTACAGTCTGTCCGCAGAAGCCGCCCAGACGTTAAAAGATGTCAAAGCAAAGGGCGGCCGCATTGTGGCTGTTGGTACAACGTCGATTCGCACTCTTGAAACCATCGGCAACAAATTTGACGGCCATATCCAAGCTGACTCCGGTTGGACCGATATTTTTATCAAACCGGGCTACCAATTTAAGATTGTTGATGCCTTTTCTACAAACTTCCACTTGCCAAAATCAACACTGGTCATGCTCGTATCAGCCTTCGCCGGACGCCAATTTGTCTTGGACGCTTATCAGCACGCTATTGACGAACACTACCGTTTCTTTAGTTTTGGCGATGCCATGTTTGTTAAGTAAGGCTAAACATAAAAAATCGGCTTTATCATTGCTGTAGGCAGAGAAATTATAGAGCTTTTTGAGTACAAAAAAGTCACTGCCTATTGTCACCTAAGAATAATCTCTAAAGACTATGCTGCTCTTCCAGCCGAAGTTTTTGAGTTTTGCTGTGAATTATCAGAATAATTTTTACAATATCTCATTACTATTTTTATTTTATTAAAAAACCTTAAATTCATTGCCAACTGAACATAATTCCGCTAAAGTAAGTACCGTCAGCTGAAATAAAGCGATAAATACAAAAATAAAAATTATCGGAGATGATTAGAATGCAATCTGTAATTTTAGGATTAGTTGGGCTCGTTTTTGGAGCATTGGGACTTGGTCTGCTATGCTATAGTTTTTCAGGCAGCTGGATGATGACTATCGGCGGTGCCATAATCGGCGGACTTTTAGCCGGATTTGCTGGATATTCTATCCACACCCCTATTTCTTGGTTATAATTTTCTGTGAAGAATAACTGAGATTAGTTTGAATGGTATTGCTTAAGCAGTTAATCGCATTTGATATGATTGTCAGTCCTGTAACATAGTTATTTGGCCACTCTGTCAGGTACAGTGGATGATAAAAATAATCCGGAGTTTGGGACAAAAGTCTCAAACTCTTTCGATTTCAGCATTAGATAAAAAAACAGGTACTTCATCTTTGGAGTACCTGTTTGTGCTTTCAGTGAATAGTCAATCAGCGATCCTCTAACTGGTTTTATCTTTATAGGCAGTATTTATGCAGATATTAGGGAGTTATGATAAGTTTACATAAAATGCTTAATTCATGCCCCGAATAGCCACGGAAGCCGGATTGGTCTTAACGCTAATGTCATCAATCAGCCAAAAATACAGTGTGCTTCCATCTTTCCCAGCCAGCGGAATGACCTTCCTGCATTTTTTCCCTGCTATAGAAACATTTTCCATATTCGGGTAAGCAGAGCAGCCCCAAGCATAAACCGATTGAAATTCCGGAAATGTCCCTTTCTTTTTCAGAGATTCCTGCAGATCCGATCGCAGCGTCTTTTCATCGGAGTATTTCTTATAAAATGAGCAGTTCAGATTTCTTTTGCCAATGTAGTAGTATTTCCCATTCTTTTTATACATTTCAGTACTTTCCAGTTTTGGGCATAGATAGAATGGATTTTTTGCTTGTGAAGGGCCTTTTTTGACTGATTTTGGTGCAGGTGCATAAAAGATGACACAGGCCGAATCTTTGTTTTCAAACCGGTAGATTTCCTTATAACGATTAGAAGAAACTTTCTCCTTTTTGAGAACATCTTCTATATGAGGATAACCCTTGGCAAGAAGGTCTTTAGTATAATTCATGGTCACCAGATTATTGCCCTGAATCGGCTTGGGTGACGAATTCGTTATCATAGTCATAAACAAAGTACCATAAAGTAAGACATAAACGACTGCAATGGCCGCAGCAAATCTTTTGGCCGCAATGATTTTCGAATGCTTCCTTAAAAGGAATATTACAAAAATCCATACTAGGATAAAAAGAACAAGAAACAGTATTCTTTGCTCGTTCACCGTTCGTCCAAAATTCATGCTGATAACCACACTTAATAACTGTAAACCAATTATTAAAAGGCTCAGTCTTAGACCGGTGTGAACCTTGTGACTTTTTTTCATCATAACCCCTAAATCTAACAATGAGAGCGGAGCAGACACACCTGTTTGGCTCCGCCGTCACCCATAAACCGATGCAATCAACACGATTGCTAAAAAATCAGGAACTTAACAGCCATTTGATTTTGTCTCCTGCCTTGGCACGACTGATAATCACCGGCAGGACAAGCAATCCCTTAAAAATTCAGCAAGCTGCTCTGCCTAATATACGGAAAAAGCGGCAAAATTTTACCCGCCCCTTTCCTTTCTTTTGGCATCTACAATTCATTAACAATGTAATCTTTTGCATTCATGGCAGCGTGACGCCCTGAATTAACATTGTGAGCGCAGGCGGAACCGCCCAAGGTAATGGTATAAACACTGCGGTACTGCATGGTGCTGTCCATTCCTGAAATGTAAAGGCCAGGAATTTTTTCAAACTTCTCATCAATAACTTCAAATTTACGGTTAGAACCGACACCGCCAATACCAATCAGATTTGACGGATCCAGCCGAGCGATATAAAACGGTCCTTCTTCAATCGGAATCAGCATGTCCGCATCCTTGTTGAACTCTTCATCCTTGCCTTGGTGACAATAGTGATTGTAGCGTTTCATCGTATCAGCCACTGTATCTTTGGGCAGGTTAAAATGCTGTGCTAAATCTTCAATGCGGTCTTCTTTATACAAAGAATTGCCGTCATTGGTCCGAACAGCTTCTGCCAAAACTTCCTGAGCATTTTCAACCCCTTCGGTAATCTTATCATAAATAGCCTGATTGAAAATCTGATAGGTGTTTTTGGTTGAGTGGATAGCCATTCTTTGATAGAGCAGATTATATTTCTTAACATTTTCATTGACCAGCCGCACGCCCTCTTGGTTTACCCATACAACAGGACCGCCGGATGGCAGGGCCATAAAACCGTTAATAGGATCAATGTACAGGTGCACACCTTCGTGCGGCAGCGCCATGATATAATTCATCATGAATTCCGGTGATTCCAAAAGCATGTCCTTGGCACCCAGAGACATGGCCATCTTATAGCCGTCACCAGTATTACTTGGCATAGAGCAGTAATGCAGGTTTTCTGTTTGCCAGCCTTGCTTTGCAATCAGCTCTTCGCTGTGACCCACACCGCCTGTAGCAATCAAAGTTGCCTTGGCATTGATTTTTAAAATGCCGTCTTTATTTTGAGCATAGGCTCCGCGGACTGTGCCATTTTCATAAATCAGGCCCTGAGCGCTGGTTTCCAGCAAGAATTCGACGCCCAGTTTGTCAGCGTGTTCTTTCATATAAGGAACATAGCCGACAGAAGCAAACCCGCCTTTATACCAATGGAAGGTCGGAAACTGACAAGTTCCGTGGTAGTCATCCACAGATGTCAGCTGGACACCATGATCCACCAGCCAGTCAATATTGTCGGCCGAATTATTGACAAGATCAACCCAGAAAGAGCCGTCTACACGGTATTGCCCCAGCTCAGCTTCCCGCGCAATGATTTCTTCTTTATTGGCGTGAATGCCTGCTGCCTTTTGCATTTTAGTGTTGATGCCGAAAATCCCCTCAACACCGCCGCCATTGCCGGCAACAAAAGGCATCTTTTCAAGAACAGTCGTTTTCAGTCCCAGCTCACCGGCCTGAACGGCAGCTGCCAATCCTGAAATCCCTGCGCCAATAATCAGAAAATCGGTGTTTATTTCTTTATCAATCTTTTCAGGCGCTGTTCGCCACTCGCTGTAATCATCTGCAGTAGCGGCCTTTGAAGCTGCTGCAGATGCTTTGGAATTGCTAACAGAGCCAGAGACTGACTGATGATAATCGTCAGGGTTACCACCGGCCTGAGCAATCACCTCACCGACAGCTTTAACCAAGCCTTTGGACGTTGAAGTCGCACCGGAAATCGCATCAACCTCAAGGGTCTGCTCTCCAATCATCTGCTGTGTTAAACGCTTAATAACAGTATCCTCTAAACTATCCGGAATAATTTCCTTTTGTGGATTAATTTCTGCAAGTTTGCCCTCTTTAATAATAATTTCGTAAGGCGTTGTATTGCCTTCATAGCCTTCTGCAATCACCTTATAAGTTCCTGATTTTAACTGAGCCATGATAATTGTTCCTTTCAATATAATATAAAATAACCTCTAGCCAATTTTTACAACCGGCTTGATGACAGAACCATTTGCAGAATCTGCAAAAGCTTGATTGATGTCTTCAAAAGCATAATGTTTTACCAATTTGTCAATTGGAAATCGGCCTTGCTTATAGAAATCTACCAAACGCGGGATAAACATCTGAGGCACAGCATCACCTTCAACAACACCAATCAAAGATTTGCTGACAGACATAATTTCAGCATGAATATCAATAGGCATCTCCGGTGTTAAGCCTACGACAGCCAGTGTTCCCATAGGAATTAAAGCACGCAAAGCGGCACGCACAACAGCAGGTACTCCTGTTGTGTCAAGGCCATAGTCTGCTCCGCCTTCTGTGATTTCCTTAATGCGTTTCTCAAAGTCTTCAGTTTGGCTGTTAATCGTATGCGTAGCACCCAGCTCTTTTGCCAAAGCTAAACGGCTATCGTGAATATCTACCGCAATAATATTGGCACAGCCTGTTAGCTTAGCTCCCATAACGGCTGACAGCCCTACAGCTCCCGCTCCGTAAATAACGATGGATGTTCCAAATTCAGGCTTTAAACGATTTAAAACAGTACCGCTGCCCGTTTGAAAACCGCATCCTAAGCCTCCCAGCAAGCTAAGATCAACATCCTTATCTACCTTTACAGCACTCGTTTCTTTCACAACGGAATAAGTCGCAAAAGAGGCCTGTCCAAAGAAAGTAGACAACTCTTGGTTCCCTTGCTTTAAAGGTGTTGTCCCATCCGCAAACCGTCCGCCAAAATTTAACAGTCCGCTGCTGACACAATTGGCCGGATGTCCTTTTAGACAATTAACACAGTGATTGCAGTAAGCAAAGGATAAGACCACATGGTCCCCCGGCTTAACACTGGTGACAAACCTTCCCGTCTTTTCCACAATACCGGCGCCCTCATGTCCCAGCACCACCGGATAAGGTGTCATACCAATGTCTCTTCCCAAAGCATCTGTATGACAGATTCCGGCAGCTACGACTTTAACTAAGACTTCATCGTCTCTAGGTTCTCTCAGTTTTGCATCTTCAATCCGCAAGGTTTCCCCTTGCTCATGTGTTACGACAGCTTTTATTTTCATAGACTTCACCTCCTGACGTTATTATTATGAATAGGCGCTTCCTGACGCAGTCTCCTCCTTTCTCCATAAGTTTGTATGCGTTTTCACATTAAGTGTATCATTTTCTCTTATAATACTCAATGAATAATTGATTGAAACCGATAAAGACTGAAACACTTAAAATTACAATTACTGTTTCAAATATTTTTTGAAAAAAGCAACTGTCTTTTGCCAAGAATCGTTTGTATCTGCCATAACTTTGCTGTTTTCAGTCTTTTGGTAACGATGATTGGGCTGATAGGCAACCGTCATCATATGCCCGCAATTTTCATAAAACGCTGTCTGATAAGGATATTTAAAATTCTTGCTCTGCAACTGCTTCTTTATTTCTAAAACTGATTGGTAAGCATCCCATATTTCATCATTTTTTGATGCCAAAAGAAGCAAGGCTCCCTGTACATTTGCGGCAGGAATAAAACTATGAGAATCAAGAACTCTTAATGGTTTTTTCATAAACCGGCGTCTGAAAAAATCCCGCCATAAGAAAGGATGGTATGAAACTTCTCGGCCTTTACAAGTCCACGAAGATGTTTTAGAATTGCGCCAATTTTTAATACCTTCTAAACAAAGATGAGATGGAGAATTAAGCACCAAGCATTTAATATCAGAGTATCTGCTGGCTGCTAAAAGTGCAAATTCTGCTCCTTTTGAACGGCCATACATGCCAATTCTTTGCTTATCAACATAAGGCGATTCTTTTAAATAATCTAAGACTTCTCCAATGAGTTCAAGAGGTATTCGTTCCAAATACGGGCTAAGTCCCTCTAACCCAAAATAAGCAACGGCGATTGTCGTAAAACCATGGCTGGCTAACAGCTGAGCGATGTTTTGTGCTTTTTCAATTCGTCCATCACTTCCGCTTAAAACAATAATTGCTGGCCTTTTAGGACTGGCTTTACTGTAAAAAAGCCGTCCTTGACCTCTCTGAAACAGCAAATCCCTATGACTGATATCCGGACTTTGATAATAACGCTTAAAGGATTCCTGCCCTAGCAAATTTTGATCTTTAAGTACCTGTATCTGAATCTCATAAAATGGATTCAAAGGAATATTCTTTAACCCTGAAGCGAGTTTCATTTTCTTCTTCACTGCTACCTGGCAGCTTGCAAATAGATCCATAGCAGAAACAGGCTCTTTCCCATCAAAAGAAACAGCTGTATCCTCTGATAATACTAAACTCCCTTTGGAATCTGCCTGCATAACAGTTTCTGCTTGCCAGGGGATTTCAGTCGATAAGTCCATTGGAGCATTAATATTATAATAGTGTCTTAAAATCATTCTGACTTTTAGTTGACAATTGATTGGTAAATTTTTAATAGTCAGACTAAAAGGGCTGTCTGCCATATTATTTTCACTTTTGATGAAAAAAGTAACCATTTTTCTCCTTTGTTAAGTTGCTTAACAGTTTCTTTAAAAAAATTACCTTGATTTCCAAGGTAAGTCTTGCCAAATCATTTCCAGATCAGACATTAAGTGATCTAAATCAGTTAATAATGCTTCTGGATACGTCTGTAAAACTGTCAATATTTTTTCTTCTAAGTAATCATGTTGCTTTTGATGAAGCTTATATATTTCTTCTCCAGATGGTGTCAGAGATAAAAGAATTTCTTGACGATTATCCTTATTGGGGATTTTGAGCAAAAATCCTTTAGATTCTAACTTTGCAGTCATCTGAGTTACAGCACTGCGTGAAATTCCTTTTAATTGAGACAGAGTCACTAAATTAAGAGGCTGATTATCAGCAATACTGATAAGCGTATGTATTTCTGATAAATTAAGCTCTGGTACAGACTTTATATAATGCTGGCTTTTTTCCAGTTGAGCATAAGCTTTAAGAAACTGTTGAAATCTTTTATTAAAAGCAATCAGGAATTCTTTATCCATTACATTAACTCCTTTGTTAAGTATCTTAACAAATAGTAAAAAAATGTCAAGATAAATTTGATGTAAACGATGATTAAGCTGTTATAAAAAAACTCGGCTGCTCACGAGCAGCTGAGGGTCTGTCTGTTAATTGCGGTTGACGCGATGCCATTCATTGATAATATAGGCTATTTGGCAGAGCTGAGAATAGCCGACATCGTTGATTTCATCGTTTTCGGGAGTTGTACCCCCCAAACCGGCGGTATAAAGTGCGATCAAATAAGGTGTTTGTTCATAAACAAGAGCATCAATATTAAGAGCTTCACGGACATAACCCGGTTTTTGGCGGATGTCGATGTCTGGAAGATAGGTTTCATAGTAAAGCCCCGGGAAAGACTGACCTAAATAGCCGAGGATGTCAGCGTATTTATCCTGATGCTGCCACAGATGGCTTAAAACCTGAATATAGTAGTCTGTTGTCGTTTTATTGCCTTCTTGATCAATCGTTTTAACATCGCCTTTAGATTTGCCATAACGTTTAAACATCGGATAAACCTTATCAAAGCCTCCAAGAGCTTTAGCCATAGCATAGGCAGGGGTGTTTTCGGAATAAATCAGTGAGTACTCCTGCATTTCAGGAATGGTCATATCATCACCAAACTGGTTGCGGTAAGCTTGGTATTCGCCGATATATTCATACTCAAGATCTGTAATATCATAAGGCTGCTCTAAAGAAAGTTCTCCTTTCTTCACAGCATCCACTGCCAGCATATTTAAAGGCAGCTTATAAGTTGAACCTGCAGTCATTGGCTGTGCCTCATTCATGGCAATCACTTCACCGCTGGCTGTATTTTTATAGGAAAAAGCAACACAGGAATGATCAATTCCCCTTTCATTCAGATAGGTCTGAACGACTTGAGGAAGGGTCAAATTAGCGTAGTCATAGCGCAGTCCGATAGCGTCCATCGTTGCTGCGTCAGCATCCATGACCGCTTGTTTTTCTTCTGCTGTTTTTTCAACAACCTGAGGCGGCGTTTTCTTTTCTTTACTGTCATTTGCTGTTTCGCTGGTCTCACTAAGACTGGATGACGTTTTCGTTGATGAAGACCGGTTTTGCTTCATGATATTTTTAGATTGAAAGAAAAAACTACCCAATAATACTGCTAAAGCAAGAACCAGTACTGATACAATTAATTTTTTTCGATTCACAATTTTCTCCTGACCCTACCATTATAAAGGACTGACAGTGAAATGACAAGACTATTAAAAAAATTTCTTTAGTGTTTCAGCAGTTTTTAATCAGGAAAAAGTTTCACTCCATGCAACTGTGCTCAGAAAAACATTAAATCAACATCTGTTACTGCTGACTTAGGCACCTATTATGAATAATAAAAAGGGGCTGAGGTAAAATGCCTCAGTCCCTGCTAAATAATAGCGAAAAACTATTTTGCTGCTGCATAAAGTTCAGCAACCTTCTTCCACTCCTCAGTTCCATCGGCTAAACGCTCGATGTTACACGAGGCTGGGACAAAAGTCTCTCCTCCTTTAACTATTTACAATATAGCAGTTTGACGCAGTGGTTGATTGGAGGTCCTTATCCCTTGCTAGGCAAGTGATAGCGGCCATCCTAATCAACTGTGCGGAGGTGGGACGACAAAATCAAAATCGTAATGTCATTACGATTTACCGATTTTTGTCCCATACTCTAGAGGACTGACTAACGGCCAAAGGAGAAATTATCGTTCTCCTTTGGTCGTATCGCCAATTAATCTATTAAAAATTATTTTGCGATAGCTGCTGCATAAAGTTCAGCAACCTTGTTCCAATTGATTACTTCAAAGAAAGCTTTGATATAATCCGGACGAACATTGCGATACTTGAGATAATAAGCATGTTCCCAAACGTCAAGCGCTAAAATTGGCTTTAATCCCTGTGAAATCGGGGTATCTTGGTTGGCTGTTGACATTACTTCAAGCTTGCCTTCTGCGTTTACAACGAGCCAAGCCCAGCCTGAACCAAAGCGTGTTGCGGCTGCCTGAGTGAAAGCTGTCTTGAAGGCTTCAAATGAGCCGAAAGCTTCATCAATTGCTGCTGCTACTTCTGCAGTGATTTCTGTTTTTTCCGGTGAAAGAAGCTCCCAGAAAAGCGCATGGTTAAGGTGTCCGCCGCCATTGTTAATCAAAGCCTGACGGATATCCTCCGGAATTTGTTCAACATCAGCCAAAAGCACTTCTAAATTTTCACCAATTTCTGGATGTTTTTCAAGAGCTGCATTAGCATTTGCCACATAGGTAGCATGGTGTTTATCATGATGAAGAGTCATTGTTTCCGCGTCAATATAAGGTTCCAAAGCATCGTAAGCGTAAGGAAGATCTGGTAAAATAATTGCCATGTCAATTACCTCTTTTCTTTTTTAATACACCCTCATCATATCGTAAAACAATAGAGCTTACAACTATTCTGCTCATTGCCTTTCATGTACCATTTTCAAAATCGCCATATCAAACAAATAGTCCTTATCATAGACACCTCTTTTAATGTGATAATCCGCATCAATAAGATAAACCATAGCTTTCTTAAGAAAAGACAGCGGCAGGCTGCGGCTGTCTCTGACAGCAAATTTAACCTGATAAGGATTGACCCTTCTGCCTATAATGTCAGATAATTCCGCTACCATCTGCTGTTCTGTTTTCCCCCGACTGCCCAGTAATTTAACCTGAGTAAACATACGAAACTGTCCCAGCATAACAGCAATCAATTTGATTTCATCTTCTCCCTGCAGCCGCAAATCACGAATTAAATCACGCGCCTCATCTACCTTCCCCAACAAAACCAGCTGGGTCAGATCAAAAATATTATCCTGCAGCGTTTTAGGAATGGCCTGACGGATGTCTTGGCTGGTTACCCGACCGCCTGCTTTATAGGACTTCAGGAAGGTCAGATTCTTGTTTACCTCACTAAAATCAAAACCTGACTTGGCAAGCAGCTCTTCAAAAACACCGGACTCAAAAACCAAACCTTCCTTATGGGCCCGCTTTTGAAAATAGGTCCGAAGCTCTGCTTCCTTTAAAGGATTGGCTTCAAAAATCTGCGCATCCCGTTTCAGTAATTTAACTAGGCGTCTCTTGCCATCCAATTTCCCAAAAGCACATAAAATCAGCTTTGTACTTGCAAGAGGATTGGCTAAATAAGCTTCTAAGCGCTTCAATTCTTTATCATCAAGATAAGATTTTTTAGCCGTTGTAATATCGGCAACATTATCAAAAATGACTATTTTTTCATCAGCGAAAAAAGGCAGACTCTCCAAATCCATTTCAGCATCCTGATAAGCCGTTTCGGCCATATCAAAATAAGAATAATTCAAATCACTGGGTTCAAAACCAATTTGATTTAAAAAGAGTTCTTTCATCTGGCTGTACTGCCCAAAATCTTCTCCGGTTAAAACCGTAATGGGAGTAAGCTCGTCCTTTTTTAAACGTTCAATCATTTCTATAGCAATCATATCCTTATTATAGCAGAAAATAGCAAGGAGTATGACCTTCAGCTAAAGGCAGAAGAAAAAATTCCAAAACGTACTGAGACAAAGACTTAGGATCCCCTATTCAGACTGTCAGTTCAGCCTTACTGTTCAAAGCCTGCTTTATTGACAGTTTATGAATGTTCAGCAGACAAAAACTGCCTGCTGCTCAAACTTTCCAGATAAAAAGTAAAAGACTTGGGCAAACTGCTCCAAGTCTTATTAAACGGCTTATACTTACTGTTGCTGATTCGTCGGTGCCTGCGGCTGTACAGGTGCAGCAGGCTGAACGGTTGGCTGCTGCGGTGCCTGTCCTTGATAAGCATTAGGCGTTTGCGTTGGCTGCACAGGCTGTGCAGGTGCTTGATAAGGTTTTGTCGGCTGACACAGCAAAATAGTATAGAAAATATTTGCGAATCCAACAAGAACAAATACAATAGCACGCAAGAAAGGCACAAACAGGAGCAATGAGAAGACTGCTGCTCCTACGGGAATAAAAATAAGTGACCAGTGAAAACCAGCATCACGCAAGCGGCGAACAGAAATAGCTAAGTTCGGTACTAAAATGGCCAAATAAAAGAGAAGAACAATAACTGTAAGAATAATAATATCAACAGTAAAAAGATTTGGTGTCGTATCAACCATTAAGGATTCCATGTCTCCATTGTAAACCCTTCCCATATATTCATAATAATTGAAATAATAAATGGATGTAATTGCAGAAGCGAAAGGCATTACAAGCAAGACATTGCACAGAAGTGCCCACCAATAATCAGTTCGGCTGGTTCGGCCTGTAAAATTGACATAGTTCGTCCAGAATTTTTTATAAGCTGTAAACATAGGTAAACTCCCTTACTATTTTTTACTCTACCAGAATACCACAATTTCATCAGGAAAACAAGAACACCTCTGTCTCCCTACTCGGGACGCAGCCAGCAGCAAGCCTGTCACAGACTATTCAAAAGCCACTTCTTCCTACAAGACCAGTTATGATTAAAAATCCGGCAACCCATTTACCAGTAAAATCAGCTTCAATCAACAAAGACACCATGAGAGCATCGGCAGCAGTTTTATCTTTATTTCACCGTTTCAAGCGTCCAAGTTTTGATTCCTTTAAAACGAAGGGCACCGTTCTGATCTGTCCGATAAATCCGGCTCTTAATCTTAGTCAAACGCCTTAAAGTCTCTTGATGCGGGTGCTTGTAGCGATTGTTTTTTCCTGCAGAAATAAGGGTTACTTGAGGGCTGAGCTGTTTTAAAAACTCAGCAGAAGAAGAGCTTTTAGAACCATGGTGTCCTGCCTTTAAAACATCGGCCGTCAGAGCGGGATAAGCTCCAAGCAATCGTTCTTCTCCTTCTTTTTCCAAATCACCTGTAAAAAGAAAGCTCAGATTTAAAAGTTTGCCATAAAGAACCACAGAATCATTATTCCCTCCATCTCCTGTTTTAAAAGGATAGAGTACCTGCAGCTGACTGCCCATGATAGGCAGGCTGTCTCCAGCTCTAAGAACAGCTGCTTTAAGCTGCAGCTTCTTTAGTTTTGCTGCAAAATTCTCATTAGCCAAACTGCCCGGACTGACTAAAACCTGTCCGATTTTAAATGTTTTTGCAACAATTTCTATATCGCCTATATGATCGCTATCTGTGTGGGTGAGAACCAGTTGATCAATCTTACTGACACCGCGGCTTTTCAAATAAGGAATCAGGGTTCGCTCCGCATTAGCACTGCTTGTGCGCTGCTGCCACTCAGCCGGCTTAGCAAAAGGCACTCGGCCTCCTACATCAATTAGAATTGTCTTTCCTTTTATATCCCGCAAAAAAATGCTGTCGCCCTGTCCGACATCAACCATGGTAACCTCATTAGTTAAAGGATTTTTTGCAATCAAAAATGATAAAGCAAGAAAGGCAGTCAATAGAGCGGCTAAGAGCCTTTTCTTTCGATAATCATGCAACAGTGCCATAGTCAGCAAAATAATCACTAACAGCCACAAAGACGGTTTCCCCAGAATCAAAGGACGGCTGAAAATCTGATTGATATAAACAATAAATCGCTCTAGCATAATGAAAAATAAATTAACATTTGCCAATAATATAAAAGGTGATAAAAAGAAAACGATGGTTAAAACCGGCAGGAGAAGACCATCAAACGCAAGGGAAAAAACCGCTGTTAAAAAGACTGAAAGAGGCTGAAAACTGCTAAAATACCACATCAGAAGCGGCAGCACACCCAAAGACAAGGTCAGCATCTGAGCACCCCATCGCTTGGGCTGGGACAAGTGCTTAAAATCAATCATGCTTAAAATAAAAGCATAGGCAAAACTGAGCACTCCGCCTGCTGTTAAGAGAAAATGCGGCATGATAACAAACATGGTAAATACGGTCACTGCAAAAGTGTCCATCTTTGTAAAACCAAAGTTAGACAGATTACTCTGCAGCAGACTGCGGACAACAGATACTGAAAAACCTGTCAGCCCGGCATAGATGACAGAAAAAGGCAGCTGCAGCCAGTTCATATAATCCCGTCTCACACCTAAACGCAGACCCAGGTAGCGAAAATTACCGATAAAAAAGCCTACCTGCATGCCTGATAGTGCAAAAAGATGGATGATCCCCAAACTGGTATAAATGTCACTCATTTCATCAAAAGACCTATCCAAATGACCAAAAAGCAAGCCGGTCATGTAATGGCGCATAGGAATCGGGAACTTTTGACTGACAAACACCAAGAGCCGCCGCCGCTGCTCATGCAGCCTATCAAAAAAAGTTAAGCCTTGCTCGGGCCTTATTTTTTCTATTTTTTCAACATTCACCAGGCGGTAGATCTTTTGTGTTTTTAAGTAGCTGCGATAATCAAACCCGCCAAAATTCCGTGTCTGCTCAGCTTTATGCACATCAGCAGCAACCTTAATAAGACTTGTTTTCCAGAGGTTCTCAAAGTATTGTTTTTCTTTCTGAGATTTTAAGGTGTAAAAAGCTTGATAAGTGCGGTGCTCTGATTTTCCCTGAAAACTGAGGCTGTCGCCATTAACACTGATAGTATCCGGAATAATTCTAAGTTCTTCAATTTGCTTGGGCGCGTGTTGATAGTCAGACTCTGCTTTCTGGTAAGAAAGATAAAAATAAAGCCCAAAAAACAGCAAAAATAAGAATGTTTTGAAGCAGGTTTTCCGATCATACTGCACAAAAAGAAAAATTAAACTTAAAAAAACTAAGGAGACAGTTACTAAAGAAAAACGATAGATTAAAAAATAAATCAAAATAGTTAAAAATGCTAGATACACAGGCTTTAACGGTAATTTAATCAACACTCACCATGTCTTTCAGTTTTTCAAAGGTTTTGTCTCCAATGCCGGAAATATTTTTCAGATCTTCTATGGACTGAAAACTGCCGTTTGTCTCACGATAATCAATAATGTCCTGCGCCCGTTTTTCACCGATACCGGATATGGTCTGCAGATCAGCAAGGCTGGCTGTGTTTAGATTAATCTTATCATTTGCTGCGGCCTCAGAGCTGCTTGCCTGACTGGCTGCTTCTTTCTGAGGATTGCCAATGACACTGATGTTTTCTCCGACTGATGCAACGTAAATAACAGCCTCATCCTGCAGCTTTTGCGCAAGGTTGACTGATTTGCGGTCTGCTTTTTCAGAAAAACCGCCGGCCCTCTCAATAAGCTCATTAACTCGGCTGTCAGCCGGCAGGCGGTAGACTCCTTGGTTTTTTACTGCACCCTTGACATCAACCATTATTGTTGAAGCTGCTTGCGCCTTCCTTTTATTTTTCGAATGGGCTGGTACACTTGTTGCTGAAAAAGTCTGCTCCTGTGACTGCGGCCAATTGCTTTGTCCCTCTTTTTCGCTTGAAGAAAGAAAATAAAAACCCAGTCCCAGAGCAGCAAAAACAGCGACTGCCGTAAGAAGCCACTTATTGTCTCTGAATTTATCCAGCATTTCTTCTATCATATAATCCTCCTTACTTCTTTATTCGCAGAATAAAGAAAAAACCTACCTTGAGGTAAGTTTTTTACATTATTTTAAATTTTTTTCCCTATGTTTTTCAGGATTCCAGACAAAACTTGCAAACCAAGAAAAGATATAAGTCAACCCCAGTATAACGACTACCAACAGCATAGCAGGCAGGCGGTAAATCAAGCTCCACCAGCTTGGACGGCTGTCATCCTTGAAAGATGCAGTTTCGGCATCCATCTGAGCAAATTCCTTTTCAATACGATGCGAAACCTTTTCAATTCCGTTGTTATTCATGCGCTTGATGTCCGAAATATCAATAGGATTTCCAAAAGTCACATCAATCCTATCGTGCTTAAGAAGACCCTTGATTGAAGTAGGGCCGGCATAGGCTGCCGGCATGATTTTGACCTTGCTGGTTTTTGCAATAACAGCAACACCTCCCTTGACATCAGAAGAGTGGCGGCTGCCGCTTGGAAACATAATAAGAGAACGATCGCTCTTTCTAAGCATTTTCACAGGATAGCGAATGGCTTCCGTTCCCGGATTTTCCCGATCAATAGGAAAAGCTCCGCACATGCGGATCCACCAGCCAAAGGCACGATTTCTAAAGAGTTCCTTTTTGGCCATGAAAATAAATTGCTTGGGACGAGCTGCAAAAGCCAGAAAAATAGGATCCCACAGCGTACGGTGAGGCGCCACCAAAACATAATTTTCATCTTGAGGCAAAAGCTTATTCCGATGATGATAGTGAATGTTGCCGTTAGCTGCCCAAATTAAAAAGACCAGCAGAGAGCGCAGATACGTGTAAAGCACTGAAAATTCTCCTTTATTTAAGATACAAAGGGCATGAAGAAAGCGAGAAGAAAATAGAACCCTAGCGCCATGCGCTGGCGCATCAGGCAGGCTGTCTTTTTCTCGACGCTTTTAGCCCGTATTCAATTTTGATAACACAGTAATGATTTCATTATATCAAAATTTAACATTTTTGACAGAAGAATTATTCCAGAGCTGCCATTTGATTTATCGTTAAACTATTTGTCAGACTTCTGAAAAACTATTGCGTATGACAAGAATTTCGACACCCGTGACAGATTGAAGCGACAGACAAGGCATTATTTTTTTGCTATAATAAGTCCTATGAAAACTCCTCTTTTAAAGAAAAAAGAGCGGATTGATCAGCTCTTTTCTACCGATGTCAAAATTATTCAAAATAAAGACGTCTTTTCTTATTCTATTGACAGTGTCCTGCTCTCTCGTTTTCCAAAATTTCCATCCAAAGGTTTGATTGTGGACCTTTGCTCAGGCAACGGAGCCGTCGGACTATTTGCTTCAACTAAAACCAAGGCTAAAATTGTTGAAATTGAAATTCAAAAACGGCTGGCTGATATGGGCCAACGCTCAATCGAACTCAACCAGCTGCAAAACCAAGTCAGTATGATTAACGACGACTTAAAAAATCTCATGAACCATGTTCCCCGCTCCAAAGTCGATCTCATCCTTTGCAATCCGCCTTATTTTAAAGCAAGCGAGACATCTAAAAAGAATGCCAGCAGGCACTACCTTTTAGCTCGCCATGAAATCACAACTAATCTTGACGAGATTTGCCGCATCAGCCAGCAGGCGCTTAAAACCAAGGGGCGGCTGGCGATTGTACATCGTCCTGATCGCTTCCTTGAAATCATTGATACTTTGAAAAAATACAAACTGGCGCCAAAACGCATCCAGTTTGTCTACCCTAAGGCTGACAAAGAAGCTAACATGCTTTTGATTGAAGCGATTAAAGATGGAGCTATCGATGGTATGAAATTTTTGCCACCTTTGATTGTTCATAAGGATAATGGTGATTATACCGACGAGATTCACGATATTTACTTTGGCAAGGATCACAAGGCCTATATGTATGTTCTCAAATGTGCTGACGGCAGCCTCTACACGGGTTACACGACCGATATTGACAAACGTTTGGCCGCCCATCAGGCAGGCAAGGGCGCCAAATATACCAAAGCCAGACTGCCGGTTGAATTGGTCTACTTTGAAACATTTAACCACAAAAATGCTGCCATGAGTGCCGAAGCAAAATTTAAACAAAAAACACGTCAGGAAAAGCTGGATTATATCGCAAAACATACTAAATAAGACTAGAACAGGCGCACTACGCCTGTTTCTTTCTTAATTGGGTACATCTTTTCCAGAAAAATTTTGAAAAAAATGCACTCACAAAATCAGAGGCCTAAACGTGAACGAGTTTTTCCAGCGCACAAATTATCACATAAAAAACCTCCTGAAACACATGTTTCAGGAAAGTTTGCCTATTTACCAGTCACCCTTATTGCGAATAGTGAAGCCGCTTTTCTTTTCAGAAGTCATGAAAAAGAAGATAGCCATCAATGATTTTTATCTTTCTTTATCCACCTGACAATACCAGCAAACAGCAATACTGTTATTAAACCACAAGCTATAAGTGCTGCTGTACTGGCAACTGTCCCAGATATAGCATCAACTCTATATAGCAGCCGCATAATTGAAACGACTGTAAGTATAATCAGCAGCGAGGATTCAATTCTAATCAGGGAAGTCAGTTGATTGTCAACTGTTCGTAAAAAACTAGGAAGCAGCAGTAAAGTAGTAATAATCAAAAATAAATTAGAAAATGTCTCTTCTCCATTATTGAATGGCCAAATCATTAACAAATTAGCTATAATATTCAAAGATGAACAAAAAATAAACGACCATTTTTTTGTCATTATCTATACCTCAAATGATTGAAAATACTATCATCAAATCATTTTAATCTAATGTTGCTGCACCGTAACCTATCATTCCTCCTGCAGCAGCACATGTAAGTAGATATGCACCACCGAGTCCCCATCCAATTGGACCAGAAACTGCACAAAGCCCCATTGTTGCAGCACCATAGGTAGCGACACCAGAAAGTATAGAGTCCACACCATCTCCAGCCTCCAAAGTAGCGAGTAATTGATTATCTGCAACCTCAAAGTTATCAAAGGCCGCTGAATCTAATGTTACTGTGTTCATAAAATGTCCTCCTAAAATTTCACATAAGCTTATCAGCTTACAAGTTTTTTATTTTCACAAGATTCCTAAGGAAGCATGAAATGTTTCTAAAAGTTTCCCTGTGAAAACTACACATCTATTCTAGTGCTTAATTTTCTCTTATTCAAGGGAATTTGGCTTATTTAATGAAATCGATAATAAACCATAAAAAAAGAGCAAATTTTCAGACTATTTTCTTAAGCTATTAACTTAATTTGAAATTTATCAAAAAACTCTCCTGAAATACACGTTTCAAGAGAGTTTGACTGCTTATCTGTCACCCTTATTGCGAATGGTGAAGCCGCTTTGTTTTTCGCTGGAAGTACGATGCGGACGTTTATTGCTCTTGTTTTCAAAATCCTTGCGGTTCTTGTTGGATACGCGCTTGAATTCACGGCGATTCTTATCTCGATTGCGGCCATCGTTGCGGCTGCGCCGGCCTCCGCGGCGGTCATCACGGCGGCGTCCGCTGCCGCCCTTGCCGCCGCCAAATTTAAAGGGCAGCGGTTTTTCTTTGGCAATTTCGACCTTAGGCATCATTTCCGGATCTTGAACGGTCAGAGTCAGGATATACTGCGCCAGCTCTTCCGATGAAAATTCAGCAGCTAATTTTTGAGCATCATCTGTGAATTTTTCAAAATTAGAACGGATTTTATCATCTTCAAAGTCACGTTCAATTTTCTTAAGAGCAACTTTCTTAGTAGCACGAAAGGCTTCCTCTGCAGTAGCTGGTTTCATCCCTTTCATGCGTTTTTTGGTCAGATTTTCAATGATTTGCAGGTAGCCCATTTCATTTGGCGAAACAAACGTAATGGACTGCCCGTGTCTGCCGGCACGGCCCGTACGGCCGATACGGTGAACATAGCTTTCCGGATCCTGAGGAATATCATAATTATAGACATGAGTGACACCCGAGATATCGAGTCCGCGTGCAGCAACATCTGTCGCAACCAGAATATCAAGCGTATCGTTTTTAAAATCACGAAGAACACGCAGGCGTTTCCCCTGATCCAAATCACCGTGAATACCTTCTGCACGGTAGCCCCGCAATTTTAAGCCGCGGGTCAATTCGTCCACTCGGCGCTTGGTCCGGCCAAATACAATCGCAAGGTCAGGCTGCTCCACATCTATGAGACGCGTCATGGTATCAAACTTTTCATGTTCCTTGACACGGACATAATATTGGTCAACAAGATCGGTTGTCAGTTCCTTAGCGGCAATTCTGACATGCTCTGGATTTTTCATAAACTGCACGCCGATGCGCTTAATAGCCTCCGGCATGGTTGCTGAAAATAAGAGAGTCTGACGTGTCTCCGGAACACGGGAGATAATTGCCTCAATATCCTCTAAAAAGCCCATATTAAGCATTTCATCGGCTTCATCAAGGATTAAGGTTTCAACATGATCCAGTTTAAGCGCCTTGCGCTTAATCAAATCAAGCAGGCGTCCCGGCGTACCGACAACAATATGGGCACCTGATTTCAGAGCTTTAATCTGCTTTTCAATACTGGAGCCGCCGTAAACTGAACGCACCTTAACACCTTTTTCACGGCCGAAACGAAACAGCTCTTCCTGACTTTGAACAGCCAGCTCACGTGTTGGAGCAATTACAAGCGCCTGCACCAAGTTGCTGGCAATATCAATCTTATTTAAAGTCGGCAGGCCAAAAGCCGCTGTTTTCCCGGTTCCTGTCTGAGCCTGACCAATAACATCTTTTCCTTCCAAAGCCAGAGGAATAGTCAATTCTTGGATAGGTGAGGGCTCAGTAAAGCCGGCTTTTTCAACAGCCGAAAGAATGTCTTCTGTTAGGTTTAATTCTGTAAATTTCAATGGTTTCTCTTTCTAAAAGGCAGTGCGAAGCTGCCTTATTAAACGTATTAGTATGTGCAACCTAATTATTATAACATAAATAGCATAAATTGATAGTTTTTTAGTTTTGAAAGAAACAATAATCCGTTTTCAAAACTAAAAACCTCCGGAAAGTGACGCCGTGTTTACTGCACTGCTTTCCGGAGGCTTGTTATTAAGCAAAGAGAACATAGCGGCGGATACCGCTGTAAGAAACATAGCTGAGCCATTGATGACCGTCTGCGGTCAGAACCTTATCGTAATTAATGCTTTCACCTGCTCTAAATGTGAATTGGGTCGGGCTGGACATTTTAGCTGCATTTTTCACACTGACTTCCTTGGTAAAGGTATAGGTGCCTTGGGCAGGAAGATTTGGTTTTGCTGGTGCCGGCTGACTGGATTGGCCGCTATTCTTTGATGAAAGTACAGCTATTGGAGCATAGCGGCGAATACCGCTGTAGGATACGTAGCTGATCCATTGATGGCCGTCAGTTTCTAGGACCTTGTCATAAAAGACCTTATCTCCCTTATTAAAGAAGAACTGGGTTGGGCTGGACATTCTGGCTTCATTTTTAACATCTGTCTTGGCTGTGAAAGTATAGGTTCCGGAAGCCGGAAGAGTTAACTTAGCCGGTGCTGATGGAGATGGTTTAGCTGTTTCAATAGTCGTTGCAGCAGTTCCGACGCCAATCTGCTGACCGCTGCTCAGCAGGTAATAGAGGTGAACATGATATTTACCAGTGTTATTTTTATGTTCGCTGATTTTTACAGTAACCTTATAATTGCCATCTGCTGCTTTAGCTGCCTTATACCAAACAATATCATCCTGACCGCTTTGGTCTGACCAGACAGGAACTCTGACTTCTTTAATAGTTTGATTGCTTGAAACCTTAGAAATCAGAACATCAAACTGCTGAGCAGTCTTATTTTGAATGTTAATGCTGCCGGCTGCTTGCGGAGCTGCTGGTTTTGGCTGCGGTTTGGCTGGTGAGGTCAGCGAAGCAATAACCACATAGCGGCGGATACCGCTGTAAGAAATGTAGCTGATCCATTGGTGATTATCCGCAGTCATAATCTTATCATAATAAACTTGGTCACCCTTATAAAAGGAGAATTGGGTCGGACTGGACATTTTAGGCTGATTTTTCACATCTGCCTGCTTGGTAAAATGATAAGTTCCGGAAGCCGGAAGAGATGGTTTCGTATCTGCAGGTTTTGGCACTGCAGGTACAGAAGACGTTACCCCGATTGGAGCGTAGCGGCGAGTGCCGCTGTAGGAAATATAACTTAACCATTGATGTCCGTCAGTATTCAGAACTTTGTCATAATAGACCTTATCTCCCGCATTAAAGAAGAATTGGGTTGTACTGGACATTTTAGGTTGATTTTTGACGGGCGTTTGTTTTTTAAAGGTATAGTTGCCTTGGGGCGCAAGAGAAACTGCTGAAGCGACTGTCGTTTTTTTCACAGGCTGCTGAACTGCTTTGACACTGACCTTACTGCTAGTGCGAGCTGGGGTGCTGACCGCAGACTTGCTGCTTACAGGAGCAGGCTTTTCTACTGGCTGAGCAGCCGGTTTAACCTCGCTTGTCATAGCAGAAGCTTTGACTTCGCTGACTGGTTTTGAGGAGACAGCAGAAGGATTTTCAGGAGCGGGGCTGACAGCAGTGCTCGTGTTAGCTGCAGGAACCTCTGCTGTTTGCCTGCTGGTTTCTGCTTCAGCTGTCCTGACAGGTTCATTTTCAGGCTGAACAGCAGCAACTGATGCTGTCTGACTGTCTTGATTAGCTTCAGTTTCAGAAACAGCTGGCTGAGTCACCGTCGTTTCAGCTGTTGAAAGCGGACTTGTCACTTCATCTGCAGAAATATTTTGAGCACCTAGAAACAAGAGACAGCCAATAAGAACAGAAGCCGCTCCAAACGAATATTTACGGATTGAAAAACGCTGTGCCTGATGATCTAAATAATTTCTTTTCATGATTTTCTCCTTCTATCCACTTGAGTTTCAGCAAGGATCCCTGCCGTTTAACGGAGCTGCCTAGCTGATTTTTAAAAGTAAGCACGTCTTAAGATTACTTTTTACATCTTCATTGTAACATAAAAGAAATATAACGCAATATAAATGTAATAATTGAAATATTGTTTGACCTAATCTCACCAATAACAAGCAAGACTAAAACCTCTGTACGCTTTTGCCGCACTCTTTTTCAGCATACTCATCAGTAGAAGAACCTTTTTATCCACTTGTCAATAAATAAAAAGCCGAAACATCTGTCTCGGCCCTTTATTTAAGACACATCAGTGTCCTTTTTTCTTTTGACGGCGCTTTTCTTGCTTTTGCTGATATTTAAGAGCTTTTGCAGCATCGCGCTCCTCTTTGCTTTGCAATCTGCGCTCCTTTTTCAGGCTGTCATGAATCTCCTGCATAGCTATTTGCGCTCTAGTCGAAGTTACAACAGGCTTTCTTTTTGCCTTATTCATTTCTCGCTGCATGCGCTTGGGATTGCTTTTCTTTGGCGAAAGAGCTGAGCTGTCTGTACTCACATGTGTATTGATATGATCATACCTGCTCTGCCATTTTCCCAAATCTCGATAAATAAAAGCAAGGATATCTTCATCTTTGGGTTCCTTACCAAAAACATAGCGAAAAGCCTTGTACTGCCCTTTAACATCAGCGTATTCTATCAGGGCAGCCCAAAAGGCACCGTCAAAATAAACTGTCATTTTCATGCCAGTCCCTCCAAACTAAGAAACCAAAAAGGTTGATTCCTTTTCGGTTAATAATATTGTAACTGGTATGGGACGACCTTGGAGGGAAGGTTACTGACATCTCACGATGCTTACAGACTACCAACTGCAATGTGTTTTTATACCGCTTCTATTATAGCAAAAAATAAAGTACGGGCAAATGAACCAAGAATTTATCATACAAAATCTCTGCTGCTAAGGCTGTCTGGAGAGATTGAATCTGACCAGCAGCACGGCTAAAGCCAAACTGATTGTAAATAAAATAACAATCAGCAGCTGACTGTCTGCTATTGCCGGCCAGCTGAGCAAAAAACCTGCCGCCAGCACTCCCAGAAGAGCAATGACTAAGGACTTGGTAAAGCTGTGGCTGGCTTTATTAAATTTTTGAATACCGTAAATGCCAAGCAGCAGCAGAAAAATACCCAGATAAAGCAAGCAGACAGCAAAACTGTTCTGAGCCTCCTGACGCTCCAGAAAACCAAGCGACACTGTCACAAAACTCAATCCAAAAAAAATAGGATAGTGCCAGTAAATCAAACTATTAACAGCATATTCCTGCGTTTCCAAATCCAGCATGTGGTCAATCTCCACAATATAGACCATAAAAAGACTGGCAACAGAGACAAAGATTAAGAAAGATGACAAACCAAGGTGATTGGGAGCAAAGTAATCTGCAATACCGATAATCATTTCACCAAAAGTGATGATAACCAGAAGAGACAGGCGCTCAGCAAGGTGAGGAAAACTGACAGGCGTAACCCGTTCGTTGATGACTTCCGTTTTATTGTTTGCCAGAATTCCCGGCAAAATCCATGTTGCAATTACACTGACTGCAGCAACGATTAAACCAAACCTGTAAGGAAGAAATAAGGCAATCAGCAGTCCCAGCGAACGGCTGCTCAAAATATAAAAAAAGCGTATAATCAAGGCTTTGTCTGCCGGATTGTCAGTCTTAAAATACTGGGTAACATACTGCAGCAAAAGCAAAAAAGAAATAACCGCAAAAGGCCCGTAAAAATAAAGAAAGCTTCGATGATTAAACTCACCTGTTATCGAAGTTAAAGAAATCAAGAGCATGCTCATCTGCGCAAACATAAATAAAATATTGGTCAGTGAGTTTTTACCGAAACGGTTGGTAAAGACGGTCTGAACCATCCATGAATTAATCATAATCACCATACCGATGGCAAAAGCCCAAAAGGACGCAAAAGGAACAACTCCTCCATGAACATGGTGAATCAGAGCTGTCTCCTTGCTGATTCCATAGACAAAAACCAAGTCATAAAAGAGCTCTGTCAGTTCAACTTTTTTGTGCTTAATAAGTGCAGTCATAAATCCTCCAAAATAGTTAGTACCTTATCATCTCAGTCCTGCTGCTTAATCGGGTAAAAATCGGCTTAGCTCCTCAGCAAAATGAGGGTATCTTTGCACAGCAATCTGCGAAAAATCAGCCATAATATCGGATAAGGTAATATTAGCCATGGCCTTTTCAGCCGCTTCTTGTATTTCTTGATATCTGGCAGTCAAAACTTCTTGAACACCACTTGCGATGACACAGTCGGCATTGGTATTTCTGTCTACCTGCAGCAGGGTATTATTGGCCGGCAGGCTGTCAAAAATATCTAACAGGGTAATCTCTGAACTGTCTTTTGCCAACCGTGGCTGAGCCTTGCCGCGCTGACTGACAATCAAGCCTGCTCTTCTCAGATTGCCCATGATTTTACGGACATTGGAAGCATTGGTTTGAACGCTGGCTGCAATCATTTCACTTTTTAAAAAATCAGGATTGTTGGTACAGGACACATAAACCATGATATGGATGGCATCGCTGAATTGTACGGACTGTTTCATTTTGCTCCTTTCTAAAATTAATTTTTTCTTGAATTATTATATCAGAAAAGAAGAAAAATGGTGTATATAATGAAAATACATCTACAAACTGTAAAGCTGCCGGCCGACCTTATTATTGTTACATAACATAAACTGAACAAACCTGTTGTGTGTTCTCTAGGCAAAATCAAAATCAGCAAATTTATCCTGTCAAGACCGGCAGCGGATGAGATTTTTTAGCTCAAATTCATTTTGACAAAAAAAGAACTGAACATATCAGTTCTTAATTTTTGATGTAAGAATAATCAGAAGTTTTATCCTTAAAGATTGCTTTACATCTTTTCTTCCAATTCAACATCCGGATATTTATCAGCAAACCAGCGCAGGGCAAAGTCATTTTCAAAGAGAAAGACAGGCTGATCAAAACGGTCACGCGCCAAGATATTGCGGCTGGAAGACATCCGCTCATCCAGATCTTCTTCCTTAATCCAGCGAACAGTCTTTTTGCCCATTGATGTCATGACAACTTCTGCATTGTATTCGTTCTCCATCCGGTGTTTGAAAACTTCAAACTGCAGCTGGCCGACCGCTCCCAGCATATATTCACCTGTCTGGTAATTTGTATAAAGCTGGATAGCTCCTTCCTGCACCAGCTGTTCAATCCCTTTATGAAAGGACTTTTGCTTCATGACATTTTTAGCTGCTACTTTCATAAATAATTCCGGCGTAAAGGTTGGCAGCGGTTCAAACTCAAACTTGTTCTTACCGACTGTCAAAGTATCGCCAACCTGATAGGTGCCTGTATCATAAACCCCGATAATATCACCGGCAACGGCATTGGTAACATTTTCCCTGCTTTCTGCCATGAATTGAGTAACATTTGACAGTTTGACATTTTTGCCGGTTCTGCTAAGGTTCACTGACATACCGCGTTCAAATTCTCCGGATACAATACGGACAAAGGCGATCCGGTCACGGTGTCTTGGATCCATGTTAGCCTGAATTTTAAAAACAAAGCCGGAAAAATCCTTATTGAGCGGATCAATCACACTTCCTTCGGTTGTTTTGTGCCCATGCGGCTCAGGCGCAAATTCCAAAAAGGTATCTAAGAATGTCTGAACACCGAAATTAGTCAGGGCAGAGCCAAAGAAGACAGGGGTCAGCTCTCCTTTTAAAACGGCTTCTCTTGAAAATTCATTGCCTGCTTCCTGCAGCAATTCGACATCTTCTAAGACCTGCTCATAAAAGGGGTTATTGGCAAAAAGCTTTGCTCCTTTGTCAAAATCCGCAAAACGCTCATCGCCTTTGTAGAGCTCCAAACGCTGATTATACAGGTCATAAAGGCCCTCAAAAGATTTTCCCATACCGATAGGCCAATTCATAGGGTAGGAAGCAATTCCCAGAACTTCTTCCAGTTCTTCCAAGAGATCAAGCGGCTCACGGCCGTCACGGTCTAATTTGTTCATAAAGGTAAATACCGGAATACCGCGGTGTTTAACAACTTCAAACAGTTTTTTGGTCTGTGCCTCAATCCCCTTAGCCGAATCCACAACCATGACCGCGGCATCTACTGCCATGAGGGTCCGATAGGTGTCTTCTGAAAAGTCTTCGTGCCCCGGTGTATCAAGGATATTGACACGCTTGCCCGCATAATCAAACTGCATAACAGATGATGTTACTGAAATACCGCGCTGCTTTTCAATGTCCATCCAGTCTGATTTCGCAAAGGTTCCCGTTTTTTTCCCTTTAACCGTTCCTGCTTCACGAATTTCACCGCCAAAATAAAGCAGCTGCTCGGTAATTGTCGTTTTCCCCGCATCCGGGTGGCTGATGATGGCAAACGTTCGGCGTTTTTTGATTTCTTCTTGTAAATTCATAAGTCCTCTTTTTAGTTAATTGTATACAATTCTTTGATGCTTATCAGAGATGCATTTTTAATGATAATCACTCTGCTGTTTCCAAGCATACCAACCCTACTAGTATACTTAATTTTCAGCTTTTTTTCAATCATCTTCAAAATCCGGCGGCTGTAAAAAACAAAAGAGCTGTTTTAATCAGCTCTTTTGCCTGTACATTCTTTAAAAAACGGCTGTCTTTTCCTTTACCCTTTTGAAAATCTCATCAATCAGGAGCAGCATAGCAATTAAAACCAGAGACACTGCTGTGTAGCGTACCCATAAAGCACTCTGAGTGATGAAAGGGGTATAGCGCAGAATCCCGTAGTTACCACCAGTTACTTTATTGACCAGAACCAAGAAGAGATTGAGCACCAGCGTATAAACAGTTATACTGCGCCGGCTGAGCAAGCGGCTGTCATAGTGACTGAGCAGATAAACCAAACCATTAACCAATAGCGCATAATGTCCGGCAATAAAAGAAAAAGCGGTAATATGGGGAAAATCATAGGCATCCATGATGGGATAGCCCAAAGCAAAAATGGCTCCGCTTGTCCCCATCAAAGCAAAATACTGTTTGAGCTTTGTCCTATCAGGCAGCAGCAACAGAGCAAACATTGCCAGCCTGCAGTGGTAGAGCGGCAGACTGTTGGAAAGCGGAACAGCCGCAAACCCATACCAGGCATAAAGAGCTATCAGCTGAAAAGCTTGAAGGAGTATAAAAGCCTTAGTGTAAATAGGATTTTGATAATACTTAACAGAAATATAAATCAATGCAAACAGCACTGCCATCATCACAAGATACCACAAAAGAGAAATCTCGGGCGGCTGAGTCTGCTGAGAGGTTAAAAATGCCTTCATCCTGTCCTTTCTATGTATCTTTTATAAAGGCTTGCGCTGATTTCTTAGATTTCTGACTGACTGAGCTCTTCAACCTTTTCTGACCTGCCGGACCTTTCGGACCTTTCATCAGCAAGGGCAAAATAGTTAAAGAGTAAAATCGTGCAGATACTAAGGCTGACACCGTAGTCTTCGATCATAGCTGTCAAAAAAGCGGATAAAATAAAGATAAAATGATAAAGAGTGAATTTCTTTTTCAGCGTCTGAAAGCCAATCATAATTGGAAAGAGCAGATAAACTAAAATGCCCTGACGCATGAGAGAGTCAACATAGTAATTCTCGTTAAAAATTCTGGCTCCGTTGGCATAGTGCAGATCCGAAACCCGTCTGGGCAGGAGCTTAAAACCGTAAGCCTTGATATAAGCGTGAGCATTTCTCAAGCGGCCGGAGAACATCGAATTTAAAGAATCAAAAACAGATGACTCAGGCTTATAAAAATACGACAGCAGAGTGCCAAGCACAAAGATGAGCAAAATGGAGCGAAAAACAACTTTTCCCGATACTTTATACATCATCAATCGCTTTTTAAACAAGGAAACTATCAGGATAACTGCAAAAGTAAGAAAGCCTGTCCTTGAATCTGTTATTGAATAGACCAGAAGACCCAGCATAATCAGCCACAACACTTCAGACAAAGGCACTGTTTTCTTACGCATGAGTGAAAAGTCATAAAACAGACTCATGATAAACATACTCAAAGAATTGGGATGCATAAAACCGTAAGAATGGCGAAGCAGATGCTTTGCAGGCCTGTAAAGAGTAGCATCTGGTATTTTGCCGCTGATATAAAAGAGCAAAACCCCTATGGCTAAAAGTATTTTGGCATAAAAAATAATCGCAACCAAATTAGACTGCTTAGGATCAACCGAAACCGACAGCAAAAAGAAAGACAGCAGGGAAAAATCCGGAACAAAATCTAACAGATAAAACTGATAAGGGAGCAAAACCAAGCAGATTGCTACCGCAGCTGCCGCAAATAGTTTTTCCTTTGACAGCCTTGTTAAATAAAGGTGCCAGATAAAGGTCACAAGGCTCAGCAGCAGAGAAAACATACTGAACCCTATATAAGAATCCTCCGGCACAAAGCGCTTGATAAAATAAGTATAAACTGCAACGATAAAAGCAATACTGTAAAAACACTGGTAAACCCTATTGCCTTTGTTTTCCAGGAAAAAGTGCCACTCTTCCTTCATTAAATCCATTCTTCTTCTCCAAAATATTACATGTCAAAAGCATTGGCCGGCTGACCCAAAAACCAAAGGCAGCTAATCCGGTTTTGCTTCTAAAAGCTCTACAGCCTTGCCTAAATTCATCGAATTTGACCCTTTAAGAAGGATTTGATCCTCAGGCTGAAGGATTTCTTTAAGCCGCTCAAGCAGCTCTTCAAACTGATTTTGGTCTTTTGTCTTTTTGAAATAATAAACCTTACCCAGCGGAAATATCTGACCGGCTAACTGAGCTAAACCAGCAATGTCCTCCCCGTAAAAAATGACGGTATCTAAAACATCAGGATTCAGACTGGTAATCAGATCCTTATGCATTTGAACAGAATCAGGTCCTAACTCTTTCATATCGGCCAAAACAGCGATTTTTTTACCGCCCTCATTGCCTGGAATAGCCGAAAAAGTCTCCAAAATCAAACGCATGGCCGTAGGGTTGGCATTGTAAACATCTGAAAGGATATCAGCTCCGTTGGCTGCCTTTTTCCATTCTGTACGATTGCGGGTCAGCTGAAGCTCAGACAAAGAAGCAATAATCTTTTTTTCCGGAACATTGAGCAGCTTACCGACATAAGCGGCAATCATGGCATTGGCCGCATTGTACTTGCCGGTGACAGGCAATGTAACCTTCTCTTCTAAAAAATTCGTAGCAAAAGTCAGAAAATCTTTGTGCTCTTCCAATGCCGTCACATAAATATCTGCATCAGGGCCAAAGCGAATAACCTTTTGATTATCCGGCAGGAAACGGTTGATAATCTTGTCTGCCGGTGCAATCAAGATACCATGTCCGTCCATTCCTTGCGTAATCTGCATTTTTCCTTGGGCAATTTTTTCCCGGCTGCCAAAAAATTCTAAGTGTGCCTCACCAATTAAGGTCACCACAGCGATATGCGGATGAGCCAAATTGGACAGCAGCGCAATATCACCGAGGTGATCCTGCCCCATTTCAAGAACGATTTTTTCGGTATCATCCGGCATGTGCAAAACAGTATAAGGAAGACCGATTTCATTGTTGTAATTGCCTTGGGTTTTATAGGTTTTATAGGTCGCCGCCAAAATCTCTGCAATCATATCTTTGGTCGTTGTTTTGCCGTTTGATCCGGTTACTGCAATAACATCGACACGCATTTTTTCCAAATAATACCGGGCCAGAACCTGAAATGCTTTCAAACAGTCATCAACCAAAATATAAGGTTTGCTGCCGTCTAATTTTTTTTCGGAAAAAGCTGCCGCCGCTCCATTTGCAAAAGCTGTTTCAATGAAGTCGTGACCGTCACGCGCACCCTGAAGCGGTAAGAAAAGATCGCCTTCTGCAATTTTACGGCTGTCAAATTCAATCTGTCGGACAGGAATATCTTCAAAAGAGCTGATGTCATTTTGACTGCCGACAACCGAGGCAATTTCATGCAATGTTAGTTTCATAGTTATTCTCCTAAATAAGGGAGCAGGCCTTGGCTGTGATTTATGAAAAATCGGCTTTGCTGCCCTATATCCCAAAGGCTGATTGCAGTGAAGGTCCGTTAGCTTATGACCAGCCCCAATCAGCTTTTCGGCTTAGCCGCTGCTGCTCAACAGAGTTAAAAGGCTGGAGCTTTCGCTCCCACCTCTTACGGGCTATCCACTTAAACCTATCTGCAAAATGTGCAGCAATCACCAGAGATGTCACTGACCTTTTGGCAGACTTCTTGAACCGCTAAAATCAAAATAGTGAATTCCAACGGTGAGTTCGGGATAAAGTTTTCTTCATTTCATTATAACATAAAACTAAGCGGGGTTTTGCCCTTAATTTGCTTCTTCTGCCGAATTTATTCCAGAATGCCTGCGCCACCATGATGACAGAATAGACCCTGAAATATTGTGCCAGATAGAAAAAATCGTTGACGGGATGGCTGCCTGAGGAAGAAAATATTTCATTGCCAAGGTTGCACCCAAGCTGGAATCCTGCATACCAACTTCAAAGGTAATCGCCTTTTGCTGCGGTTCTTCCAAATGCAGTAATTTTGAAAACAAAAAGCCCAGGCCGTAACCGCATAAATTATGCAGCATAACAACCGGAATAACCAGCGCTGTTGCGGCAGTAAAAATATTGGCATGGTTTGCTGAAACCACTGCACCGATGATTAAAAGAATCGCCATTTGCGATATCAAAGGCATTAGCTGAATCACAGCGGTGATCTTTCTGCCAAAGAGTGTATGAACAATGACACCCAGAATGATTGGCACGACAACAATCCGTAAAGTTGACAGAAAAAGACTGGCTGCCGGTACTGCAATATACTGTCCTGCCAGTACTGACAAAAGCAGCGGCAGCATGACAGGTGCAAGCAGGGTAGACAGGACTTCAATAGAAACATCTAAAGCAACATCACCGCCCGCAAGAAAGGCCATGACACTTGATGACGTTCCACTGGGACAGGAACCAACCAAAATAACACCGGCAGCGGCAGCTCCTTTTAAGTGAAAAATCAAGCAAAGCAGCCAGGCCAGACTAGGCATAATGACGTAATGAGCCACTGTTCCCAATACTACAGGTACCGGACGTTTAGAAATTCTCAGGAAATCCTCCGTTGTCAGGGTCAGCCCCATGCCAAAGAGAATGATTCCTAAAAGGTAAGACGTATTAGGAATAACCCAGGTGCTGGTCTGCGGCAAAAAATAATTAAACACTGCCCATAGGACAACAACCAAGGTAAACCACTTACTGATCCAAGTGCTAAATTGCTGAAACTTTTTCATAAAAAATCCTCCTATATAATAATCACCTCCATTATAGTCCTCTTTTTTGAAATTTTCAAAAAATTCTTTTATTTTTTCTGAATATTTTCCGAAAAATTGTTTTGTTTGTCCAGCTGCAAGGCAATAAAAAAAGAGAGCAGAGCACTCTCTTTTATCCTTAGATTAAATGACTTTCCCGCTTGGCAAACATTTCTTTTGCTAGCTGAACTAATTTTTCAATTAATTCCGGGTAGCTGAGGCCCATATTCTCCCAAAGCAGAGGGTACATGGACCACTGAGTAAAACCGGGCATAGTATTGAGCTCATTGAGAAAAACATCGCCTTCTGCGGTCAAAAAGAAATCACAGCGTGATAAACCACAGCCGCCTAAAGTCCTGAAAGCTGCCGCAGCGTATACTCGCATTTTTTCAGCGGCAGTATCATCGACCGCTGCCGGAATGGCCATGGTGATTTTGTTATCAATATACTTAGCTTCATAATCATAAAAGGCGACATCTTTGACAACTTCTCCCGGTAAGGTTGTTTGGATATCCTTGTTCCCCAAAATACCGACTTCAATTTCACGCGCATTGACACCTTGTTCAATTAAGATGCGGCTGTCATACTTCAAAGCAAGCTCAATAGCTGCTTTCAGCTCGGCCTGATGATCCGCCTTAGAAATACCCACACTTGATCCCATATTGGCAGGCTTTACAAATACAGGATAAGACAGTTTCGCCTCAATTTCAGCCAGCTTAGCTTCTAAATCTTCCCCTTCAACGAAGCTTACATAAGCAACTTGAGGAATAGCAGCGCTTTCTAAGACTTGCTTGGTTGTAATCTTGTCCATAGCGACACTTGAAGTCAGCACATTTGTTCCTACATAAGGCATCTTTAAAACTTCTAAAAAGCCCTGAACAGAACCATCTTCACCCATCGGTCCGTGAAGGACAGGAAAAACGACAGCGCCATCTTCGTAAATATCGCTAGGCTTAATTTTCTGAGAAGGAACAACTGTTTCATTAGTCATCAATTTTTCTGAGTCTGCAGGCTGACCGCTAAACTCCTGAGTCTTTATAAAATCACCTTCTTGAGTGATAAAATAGGTTTTGACCAAGAATTTATCGTAATTCACTGCCCGCATAACACTTTCAGCCGAGAGCACTGAAACGTCACGCTCAGCAGAACGGCCGCCATACAATAAAACAAGCGTTTCTTTAGACATAAGTATCCTTTTCTATTTTTCAGTAATTTCTTTTTAATCATATCATAATTAGGAAGCATTTTCAAAAAATATTGGAAAGCCCGCCGCAGACTAATATTTCAAAACTCAGCATCCGTTTATCCCAATCCAGCAAAAAACCAATTGGCTGATTCCAATTGGTTCATTTTATGGAAAATAAGCATACTGCTCCTGCTGTCAGATTATCTGCGGCAGGCAGCACCCTTATTTTATAACTCTGTCCTGTTTTCGATGGCGCGCAGGAGGGTCACTTCGTCAGCGTATTCAATATCCGATCCTACTGCTAAGCCCCGAGCCAGACGGGTCACCTTGATTCCTGCCGGCTTTAGTACTCTGGAAATATACATAGCAGTTGCTTCTCCATCTGCTGTCGCATTGGTGGCAATGATAACTTCAGTAATACTGCTGTCATCCCGCAGACGCATCAGAAGGCTTTTCAGATTAATGTCATCCGGACCGACACCATTCATCGGAGAAATAAGCCCCTGCAAAACGTGATAAAGTCCGTGGTATTCCTGAATTTTTTCCATGGCTGACACATCCTTGCTGTCTTCTACCACAAGAATGGTTGAGTGATCTCTGCTATCGTCTGTACAGATACTGCAAGGATCATCATCGGTCAGATTGCCGCAGACTGAACAATAGGTCAGCTCCCGCTTAGCAGCCAGAAGATTTTTTGCAAAGTCATTGACATCCTCATCACTCATACCAATGGTATAAAAAGCTAAACGTGTCGCCGTTTTGATTCCAATTCCGGGCAGCTTGGTAAAGCTTTCAATCAATTTAGCTATGGGAGTTGGGTAGAGCATTCTTTCTTCCTCACTGTTTCATCGGATTCATTTTCTGATAAAGATTGATAATATCCCGTGTAATAGCATGGCTGGTTGTCCCGTGCAGGTCTGTTTCATGCGGCAGAACTACGGCTACCGCTACCTGCGGGTTGCTGCTTGGCGCATAGGCGACAACATTCAGATTGGATGTGTAAACAGATTTGCCGTCTTCACCGGTAACATAGGCTTCGGCTGTCCCTGTTTTAGCAGAAATCGGAACACTGGCACCGTTGGCAAGCGTTTTACCAGTCGCATAACTGCCGCCATTAACAACATTATAGAAACCGTCTTTAATGATGGCCATGTTATCACTGGAAATCGGCACTTCATTTAAGACCTTGGTATCGACAGACTGAACCAGACTGCCCAAACCGCCGGTCTTGTTATTGCCGTATATACCCTCAACTAAATGAGGCGCAATGCGTTTGCCGCCGTTAGCGACAGTCGCAGCATACTGAGCCAGCTGCATGGCCGTATAGTTGTCAAACTGGCCGAATGATTCTGTCAAGACATTGGCAGCATCAAACTTATCCGGCGTGTAGCCTTTTGATTCTCCCGGAAGGTCAATTTCAGTTGCCACACCAAGACCGTACTGGGCATAAGCTGTCCGCAGTTTTTCCATAGCACTTTCATAACCGTCTGAAGACAGGGTCATCCCGCTGTGGTAATCCTGCCCCATCAGTTTTAAAGCCAGCTGAACCATATAGGTATTGGACGAATATTCCAAAGACTGGCTGGCAGTCAGCGGAATTGAACCATTGGTAAACCACGATTTGATGGGATTAGAGCCTGCAAACTGGATGGCTTGGTCATTGATAACCTGATTGCCTGATAAGACACTATTTTCCCAGCCGGCAGTTAAGGTTGCTCCCTTAACCACAGAACCGGGTGTGAAAACCTCTGTAATGGTCCCCAGTGCATTGGATGAAACTTCTCCTGATTTCAGATCATGTTCTAAACCAGCCATAGACAAAACAGCACCCGTATTAGGATTTAAAACAACCGCATAGACACCTTCGGAATACTTGGTGTTTCCGGCCGCTAATTCTGATTTAAAATATCGGCTGAGAATCTGTTCAACACCCTTTTGAAATTCCAGATCAATGGTTAGTTTCAAATTTTTTCCTTTGGTACCCTTGGCAGTGGTTTTATTGCTGACAATCTTGCCTTCTTTATTCACTTTAATGGACTGAATAGTTCGGCTGCCCTGCAGATAATCCTCATATTGTTTTTCCAAATAAGAAGTTCCGACACGGTCATTCAGCGAATAGCCTTTTTTGACATAGTCACTTGCTTCCTCAGCAGGCAGACCGGTTTTCTGGCTGGAAACCTTACCAATAATGGAAGTAATTGAATTTTTATCGGCCTTGCGCTCCCAGTCCGTCTTAACAGATATCCCTTCCAAATCTGACTTGCTGGTTGCCAGCACAGCGATTTGTTCGGCCGTCAGATCTCCCGTTGTCAAAGAGGCCGTGTTAAAGACTGATGTTGCATTCATCTGGCTGAAAATATAAATGATTTTTTCTTCATCCTCAGAATAATTAATCGCACTGTCCGGAACAGCTTTGACAGCATTGGCATAAATATCTGATTCTTTCAGATTATTGCCGAAATTATCATACTTTTTCTTATCCGGCAGCTTCTTAACCACTTTTTGATAGATCTTAGGATCCGCCAAATAATAATCTTTTTTCTGACGCTTAGTGACCTTGCTTTCCGTCAGCGTAACCATGCCTGCCAATTTTTGAGCATTCTTTTTGATGTCTTCAGCAGTCATCGTATTGCTTCTGGTGAAGGCAACAACTTCCTTGACCTCATTTTCAACCAGAGGAACACCCTTAGCATCATAAATCTGGCCTCTCGGGCTTGACGTTTTAATCGTATAATTCGTTGATTCTGTTAACTTGGCCTTGTAAAATTTAGCATCGTAGATCTGCATCTGTGCCAATCGTAACAGCAAGATTGTAAACAGAGCTACAATAAAGAAAAATAGGAGATTGATTCTGTTTGAGATAAGAACAAAAGTTCTGGACTGATTCTTTTTAGGTTTCTTGAGTTTACGTACCATTTTTCCTCCTATTTTGATGAAACTACGTCTTTTATTTTATCATAATTTAGCTAAAAACTTATGACTTTTCTTCAAACAGGGCAAAATTCCTGCAAAGAAAAAGCAAGACAGGAACTGAGCAAAGCTGATTTTGTCATACCTGTCTTACTTTTTGCGCTGCGGGTAAAAGGGGTATTCCCTATAGAAAATGAGATTGGACTTCAGCCAATCTCACTTGTTTCTCATTAGACAAACAATGCCGAACTTATTCTCCCAAGTAGTACTCAGCAGTCACGTTCAGATTTTCATCAAATTCAAATACCAATGGTGGGAAATTAGGGATTTCAACACTCATAATATCATCATCTGATAATTGTTTGATGTGCTTAACAAGGGCACGAATCGAATTACCGTGTGCACCGACAAAAACATTTTTGCCGTCTTTAAGTGCCGGAGCAATTTTATCTTCCCAGAATGGCAGAGCACGTTCAAGCGTTACTTTCAGGTTTTCAGCGTCCGGAACGACAGTATCATCAAGGTTTGCATAACGGCGGTCAGTGTGTGCAGAGTATTGATCGTCTTTAGCCATAGCTGGAGGCAAAACATCATAAGAACGACGCCAAATGTGAACTTGTTCATCACCGAATTGTTCAGCGGCTTCAGCCTTATTTTTACCAGTCAAACCACCGTAGTGGCGTTCATTCAAGCGCCATGATTTTTCAACAGGCACCCAAAGCTGATCAGAATATTCAAGAGCTAAGTTAGTTGTTTTGATGGCACGTGTCAAAACTGATGTGAAAGCGAGGTCAAATTCAATGCCTGCTTCTTTGATCAATTTACCGGCATCAATCGCCTGCTGAGTTCCTTTATCTGAAAGGTCAACATCAGCCCAGCCAGTGAAAAGGTTAGCCTTGTTCCATTCTGATTCACCGTGACGAGCAAATACTAATTTTACCATTAATGTTCTCCTTTATTTTTGACCAATGTCAAATAGTTTACTGTTTTATTTTACAAAAATATCGTGAAAAAATCTACTGCATTTTCGAAAAAGATTGAAATCTCCTGTTTCAAAAGCAAATGAAAGTTCTAAAATGAAGTTAGCCGCATGAGATCAGACAAAAACATCTCAGAGAGCTACAATTGTAATCACCACAACAACAATTAGAAAGCCTCTGAGATGCAGACACCAAAAGAAAAACATTTAGCATTAAAAGCACAGAAAAGTCTGAGCAGGTATTGCTTACAGATAACGAGTACTGACTGCTTTTACTAATGCAAAAGAGAATAAGCAAACCAAGCAAGCAATACAATGACACATATAAATGAAATAATAATGTTTTTACTGCGGTAAGAAACCAGTGCTAGTATACACCTACTTTAAGCAGTGCAGCAGCAATCCAATTTATTATTTTTTACAATTCATTAGACTTAGAAGCATTATGAAAACAAGGCCTCCAATGGCTCCAATAATATAATATTCCATATTTATAAGCCTATCTTATTAAAAATTTCATTCACCTATTACTTTTTAAGTATATGACAATAACAAAAAGAGATTGCAATATGAGCAAAGTAAATATAATTAACTTGGCGTCATTGTTGGGAATCAATACACACAATAAAGCTAGGAATATATAACTTAAAAATATATAGCGTCGATATTTCTCTAAAAACATAAGCAATCCTATTAAATCAATGGCCCACATTTATCATAACTTAATCCGGCCATCATACAGGCAAAGCCAGTACTCGCACCTACAGCTCCTGCTCCAGATACTGTTCCGAAGATAGGCACAGTTACCGTACCAAGCCCTGCACCTACAGCCGCTCCGCCAATGAATCCAAAGTTACCATATTCATAAAAATCTTCCTTATCTAAGCTTCTATCAGCTTGCAGCAAGCTCTTGAAGCGTTAATTTAGTATTTGAAAATTATTTTAACATTTGATGTTTCTAAATCAATACTATTTGACCGAATTTAACATAACTGTATATTCTATGAAAAAACGTAAATTTTCCGAAAAAATATGGTAATAAAAAGAAACCGACACCCATAAGGAAGCCATAAAATCATAAGAAGATTCTCAAATAAGCTTGCAGCTGCTCATATCTAGTGTTACAATAGAAAAAATCATCTTTTTGGAGGCTCTATGGTTTCAACTCATACAACAATTGGTTCCTTTACCTTTGACAACTGTCTTATGAATGCCGCAGGTGTCTACTGCATGACACGCGAGGAATTAAAGGCGATTGAAGATTCGGCTGCAGGATCTTTTGTCACCAAAACAGGAACACTCAAAGAGCGTGCCGGCAACCCTGAACCACGCTATGCAGACACAGCTCTGGGTTCTATTAATTCCATGGGTCTGCCTAACAAAGGATTCCGGTATTATCTAGACTATGTTATTGAACTGCAGCAAGAGCCTGACAGTAAAAATCATTTTCTTTCCCTCGTTGGTATGTCTCCTGAAGAGACCCATACCATCTTAAAAGCGGTCCAAGCTTCTGATTATCAAGGCCTAGTTGAGCTCAATCTTTCCTGCCCAAATGTTCCCGGCAAACCGCAGATTGCTTATGATTTTGAGACGACTGACCAAATTCTTGCAGAAGTTTTTTCATACTTCACCAAGCCTCTCGGTGTTAAGCTGCCGCCGTATTTTGATATTGTGCATTTTGATCAGGCAGCCGCTATTTTCAATAAATATCCTTTAACCTTTGTTAACTGTATCAATTCTATCGGCAATGGCCTGGTCATTGAAGATGAAGCAGTTGTTATCAAGCCTAAAAACGGCTTTGGCGGACTTGGCGGTGACTATGTCAAGCCAACAGCCTTAGCAAATGTCCATGCCTTTTACAAACGGCTGAATCCGTCTATTCAAATCATCGGAACCGGCGGTGTCAAAACAGGCCGCGATGCTTTTGAACACATTCTCTGCGGTGCCAGCATGGTACAGATTGGAACTGCCCTTCATCAGGAAGGCCCGGAAGTTTTTGAACGCATTACCAAAGAACTAAAAGACATTATGTCATCCAAAGGTTATGACAGTCTGGAAGATTTCCGCGGCAAGCTGACCTATATCGACTAATTTTTTCAAGAAGAGTTTGGGCCAAAAGTCCCAAACTCTTTCAATTTATAAAGTATCACATATTTAACGCAGTGGTTGGGAGTAAGACTTGTTGGCTTAGCCGACTTAGTCTTACCCCTGCACAGTTCATTAGATGCTTTAGCACCAATGAACCACTGCTAATTGGAAGTCCTTATCCCTTGCTAGGCAAGTGATAGCTCCAACAGTTTGGGGAACTGTTGGAGGATATCCAATTATATGAACGTTAGTTCATGTCAATCCCTAATAAACTGTGCGGAGGTGGGACAACAAAATCGAAATCGCCATTTCATGACGATTTACCGATTTTTGTCCCACTCTCTTTTTATTTGCCTCTTTCGGCAGCACTTCTGCTATAATGGAAGCAAGAATCTAAAGGAGGGGTTACATGTCAAAATTATTATCACCTGCTCACGTTGCAGGTCTTTCACTGAAAAACCGAGTCGTTATGCCGCCCATGTGTATGTATGTTGTTGACAAAGAAGACGGAAAAGTCACACCGTTTCACCATGCGCATTACGGTGCCCGTGCAATCGGGCAGGTCGGCTTGATTATTTTAGAAGCAACAGCTGTAGAGCCCGACGGCCGTTTAACTAATAATGACTTAGGTATTTGGAGTGATGAACATATTCCGGGACTCAAAAGTTTGGTAGATGAGCTGCATGCTTTCGGAGCCAAAGTCGGAGTACAGTTAGGGCATGGCGGCCGAAAGTCAGCTGATGCCAAGGATAAGATTGCTCCCAGTCCTACTGCCTACAATCAGGACTATGGAGTCCCGCGCGAAATGACACTCACAGATATTGAACGGGTTCAAAAATCTTTTGCTGCCGCAGCCGGGCGCGCCCATAAAGCCGGCTTTGATATGGTTGAGCTGCACGGGGCTCATGGCTATCTCATCAATCAATTTTTGGAACCTCTGACCAACCACCGCAAGGATCGTTACGGCGGCAGCTTGGAAAATCGTTATCGCTTTGTTCAAGAGATGCTGCCTCATATAAAAGATGCTTTTAAGGGGCCTGTCTGGATGCGTTTATCCTTGACTGCTTATGATGATACACAGCAGCAAAATACTATTGAAGACTGGCAGACCATCGGACAGTGGCTTGAGCGTGATGGGATCAGCTGTATTGATGTTTCAACAGGCGGGCTGCTCGACGGTCGCCCAAACATTCCCATTTATGGCGGCTATCAAGCACCCTACACCAGCCTAATGAAGGAAGCTGTCTCCATTCCTGCTACTGCTGTTGGGCTGCTGAATTCTCCGGAATTAGATGAATACCTCTTGCAAACTAAGCAGGCAGATTTGATTGAAATCGGCCGCGGCCTGATTCGAAACGTTAACTGGCTGAGTGATGCTGCCAGTGTTTTGCACGATCACCAGTTTAAGCCTTACAACAATTCTTATCAACGCGGACAGATAAAATAAATGCAAAAAGCACCAACAGTAAATGTACTGCAGGTGCTTTTTAACTGTTTTCTTGTTTATCGGCTGAGACTGCCGAATCCTTTTGTGTCCTTGCGTTAGGAGCCGTCATTGTTTTGCTGATAATGACAGCACTAATTATTTTGGCAAGGGAAAAGACCATCAAAAAAATGAGAAAAATTTTTTCCATAACAGCTCCTTTTTTCTTTTATTAGAATATATCAAAAAATGGCTAGCTCCGTCTCTTCAGAAAATGGAATCATACCACCTGATTTTTTAAGCTTTTATTTCATTTTTTCTCTTTTTTGGCAGTCCGGGCAAAGACCGTACATCAGAAGCTGTGTCCGTGTGATGTCGTAACCCGTCTGCTGGTGCGCTTCCCTCTCAATTAAAGAAAGGTCGGCATCTGCAAAATCTGTAATCTTGCCGCAAGACTCACAGACAACATGCAGATGATCATCCCCCATAAAGTCAAAATAAGCCGTATTGTCATTGCTGAGTTTGAGCTCTGCAACAAACCCTTCATCTATCAAGACTTTGAGATTGTTGTAGACGGTCGCTAAACTCATGCTGGGATACTGAGGAAGAAGGTCGCGGTAAATCTGTTCTGCGCTCGGATGATGGTGAGCATTAATCATATAAACAATAACGGCCTTCCGGGTCTCTGTAATACGGATATGCTTTCTTTTAAGATGTGTCAGCACACGATTATATGCCGCCTGTTTTGGATCATTGTCATAGACATGCAGTGCCATTCTTAATCCCAGCTCCTTTCTGCTTTATCTTTTTCTATTATACACTATTTTCGCTTAAAGGCGAAAATAGAAAGCTCAAACAGCAGGATAATGGCACAGTGCCAGCTCATTTTAACAGTATCTGACGGCTGTTGTTTTGATGTCAGATCAAAGCGGCAGCAAAAACCCTGCCCGTACGGGCAGGGTTCAGACTGAAGACAAAGCTCTTAGAAATTGGTTTCTAAGAGCTTTTTGCTCTGTTTAGGAGTATACTAAAAGAAAACGGTTTGTGAGGTAAGGCCATGTTTCACAAAGAAAAACCAGATTATAA